>PXTN01000123.1:0-37367 GCA_003022565.1 Bacteroidetes bacterium QS_3_64_15
CAGGTGCGCTACCTGGAGCAGGTGGTGCAGCACCTCGGGGTGGCGCTCATCACGTACGAAAGCGACGGCACGGTCGGGCGCATGAACACGGCGGCCCGGCGGCTTCTTCGCATCGGCCCCATCCGGCACGTGGAGGCCCTGGAGCGCGTGAGCGACGACCTGGCCGAGGCGCTCCGTTCGCTCGACTCCGGCGAGCAGGCCATGGTGCGGGTCGAGGAGGAAGACCGCACGCTCCAACTCGCCGTCCGCGTGAGCCGCTTTCAGCTCCAGGGGGAGCCCCACGCGCTGGCCTCGATCCAGGACCTGCGCACCGAGCTGGAGGAGAAGGAGATGGAGGCGTGGCAGCAGCTCACGAGCGTGCTCACCCATGAGATCATGAACTCCGTCGCCCCCATCTCGTCGCTGGCCTCCACCGCCTCCCGCTGCCTCCGAGCTACCGGCGACGACGGCTCGATCACCGCGGATCAGGCCACCGACGCGCGGGAGGCCGTCGACACGATCGAGCACCGCAGCGAGAGCCTGATCAACTTCGTCGACGCCTACAAGAGCTTCACCGACATCCCCTCGCCCGAGTTTGAGGTCCTCGACGCCGAGAATCTCCTGAGCAACGTGCGGAGCCTCCTCCGCGCCCAGATCGAAGAGCAGGCCCTCGACGTGTCGGTCTCCGTCGATCCGCCCGACCTTACCCTCACCGCGGACTCCGAACTGCTCGATCAACTCCTCATCAACCTCGCCCTCAACGCCCTGCAAGCGATCGAGGAGGACCCCAACCCCGAGCAGGGCCGCATCGAATTTCGGGCCTATGTCGACCGGCGGAGCCGACCGGTGATTCAGGTGGAGGACAACGGGCCCGGCATCCCCGACGACGTGCAGGAGAAGATCTTCGTCCCGTTCTTCACGACCAAAGAAGACGGCTCCGGCATCGGCCTCAGCCTCTCGCGCCAGATCATGCGCCTGCACGGCGGGAGCCTGTCGGTCCGCTCCGAGGAAGGAGACAGGGCGGTATTTACCCTCCGATTCTGACCGTGAGTGATGCGTGAACCATGATGCGTGAAGAAACCAGTATCGAATATCGACCGGTTCCCGTCGACCCTCACGTTTCACGCTTCACGTATCAGTTCTCAACGTATCAGCCCTCACGCACTTCCCATCGCGGCCGTCCGATTCCTTCGGCTAATGAGCTTCCACTTCTCGGTGCGGTAGCGGTAGTAGATGACCGTGGCGGGCACGGCCGTCTCCACGAACAGGGTGCCGTAGAGGCCCCAGATGCCAAGCGAGGTGACGGCCCCGAGGTAGGCCAGGGGCAGGGCGAAGCCGAAGAGCCCCGCGAGCTGGCCGTAGAAGGGCCAGGTCGTGTCGCCGCTAGCCCGGAGCGGCCCCATCGCCCCGTTCATGACTCCCCACAGGAGCACGCTCACGCAGGCGGCCCGGATGAGCGCCGTCGTCGTGTCCCGCACGGCCTCCTCGGCCACGAAGAGAGCGCTAATCGGATCGGCCACGACGAAGACGACGGCGCCCACCAAGGCGTAGGTGGCCACGGTGAAGCGGAGGGTGTCTCGGGCATAATCATCGGCCTCCGGCTCCTGGCCCGCGCCCAGCGACTGCCCCACGAGGCTGCTGGAGGCGAGCCCGAAGCCCCACCCGGGCGTGTTCATGAGGGCGCGGACGCGGAGCGCCACCACGAAGGCCGCCACCACGTTGGGGCCGAAGAGGCCCACGATGGCGAGCAGGGGAAACTGTCCGCCGTTCTGCGCCACTTTGCGCAGCGCTAATGGCGTCGAGATGTGGGCCAGGTATCGGATGTCGGCCGGGTCCCAGTAGGGGGCCGACCAGTCCACGCGGACGGGAAGCGCCCCCACGTACGGCAGTCGGCCCTTCGCGAGGCCCCACCCGAGGATCCCGACCCCGCCGATGCTCCCGATCACTGTTCCCAGCGCTGCGCCCACCACGCCCATGTCGAGAACGAAAATGAGCACGGCATTCACGCCCACGTTCACCACCGCGCCCCCGGCCCGCACGATCATGGGGGTCCACGCATCGTCGGCCCCGATGAGGGTGCGGCTGCCGATCAGGTTGAGGGCCGCGAACGGCATCGCCAGGCTCGCCACGCGCAGGTACCGCGTCCCGTACGCGATGGCCTCCTCGCCAGTCCCAATCAGCCGGATTAGCGGCTCGGGAAGCGTCCAGAAGACGACCACCAAGGGCAGCGTGACCAGGAGAGCAGCCACCACGCTCACCCGCACGGCGCGGCCAATCTCGCCGTAGCGACCGGCCCCGTACCGCTGCGACACGAGACTAATCGTCCCGCCCGCGATGCCCCCGCCGAGCATGAAGGTCATCGTCCAGTACGGCACCCCATAGCCGACCCCCGCGATGGCGGCCGGGCCCAGGGCGACGCCCACCATCGCCACATCCGCGGTGGCCTTCGACATGCGCGCCAAGCCCGTCACGATGCGGGGCCAGGCCAGATCGGAGATGCGCCGGGCCCGCAGTCGCCCGATGAGGTTTAGGCGGACGAGAAGGCGTCCGATGCCTTCGATGGTCGCACGGACGGGATTCAGCAAGGAGATGAGAATGGTCAATGATGAGCAGAGCTGAACGTGTCCTTCGAGACGCAGCGTTTCGACTTCCGTTCTGCTTTGGACACCACGTTCTAGAGACGCCGCAGAGAAGGGGGTTGTTCGAGGAGAGCAGGGGAGTACCAGGCGCCTGCGTCCAAGAATAACCCAATTCTGGCATTCCCCCGGTGTATGCCCGTCCCCGTCCAAATCCGGCGGGCACGGGAGGCCGTGAGGAGCCGACCAGTAGGACCCGACGAACATAACGCAATCCCTGAGAGAATAGGGGGACGCCGCTTTCAACAGGCCCGATACACGTGTTACGTTCCTCGTATTCCTCCGAGCAAACGGCTGACGACGGAAAACCCCATTCTCCGTGCGCGTTGCAGGGACCACTCAGTTTGAGGATCAAAACAACTGATTGAATCTTCCGAATTCCAGTCTGAGCGAAGGGGCGCAGCGGGTATCGCCTAATGTCGCCTGCGAACAACCGTCTGGTGATCTGCTTTTCCAAAGCGCTCCGCTTGTCCCTCGCTTCGCGCGAAGCACTCATCCGCGGACTCCGACGGGACTCTCGCTGACACGGATCACTGGCCCACTCCCAATTCCGCAGGCCCATGATTATGTACACGGTCCTCGGCGTCCTCGCCTTCGTGGCGGCAGTGCTTGTCCTTCGCACCTTCAAGGTCGTGAAGGAGTACGAGCGCGGCGTTAAATTTATGCTGGGGAAGTTCGTGGCCGTGCTTGAGCCGGGTCTGCGGACGGTGATTCCCTTCATCCAGTCCTGGGAGCGGGTCGACATGCGCGTGAAGGCGGTGGACCTGCCGCGTCAGGAGAGCATCACCCGCGACAATGTCACCGTCGAGGTCGACGCGGTCATCTATTACCGCGTCCGAGATGCAAAGAAGGCCATCTTGGAGGTGGAGGAGTACTCGTACGCGGTGGAGCAGCTGGCCCAGACCACGATGCGCAACATCGTGGGGGAGGTGGACCTCGACGCCCTGCTGGCCGAGCGAGAGCGCATCTCCCGCCAGATCCGCGAGATCATCGACGAGGCGACCGACCCATGGGGCATCGAGGTGCAGTCGGTTGAGCTGAAAGACATTATCCTGGCAGAAAACATGAAGCGAGTCATCGCGCGGCAGGCCGAGGCGGAGCGGGAGCGCCGGGCCGTCACAATTCAGGCGGAGGGGGAGCTGGAGGCGGCCCAGAACATGGCGGACGCGGCCAATACGCTCAACGATGAGGAAGGAGCCCTGCATCTCCGCACGCTGCAAACGCTCAACAGCCTCAGCAGCGACGACTCCAACACCGTCATCTTTGCCGTCCCGGCTGAAGCCCTTCGGGCGCTGGAGGGGATTGGGGCAGACGACGATGCAGCGTCCCCCGACGACGGGTCCAGCGTGTCGGCCCCGGCATCGTCGGTCGGCGCCCCCGAATAGCCTCTTCTGCTTCGTCTTCCGGCCCTTCTCATGCAGGTTCCCGCGCTCTTCCTGACGTCTCTTCTCGTCCTCACCCCGGCATGGACCGGCCCCGACGCCTGCGAACGGTGCCGATCCCCCGCGGACGCGTCGCTCTCATTGCTCCCGTTGTACAGATCCGCGTCTCCCGACTCCCTGCCCGAGCCGTCCCCTGATCTCTCCCCGACAGAGGTTGTCCGCCTGCAGGTGGAAGCGCTCGGCGACAACGACGCACCGCACGAAAACGCGGGCATCGAAGCAGCGTTCAACTTTGCGTCGCCGGCCAACAAGCGCGCAACCGGGCCGCTCCGCCGCTTCCGGCGACTGTTCGACACGTCGACCTACGGCCCGATGATCGACCACGAAGGCGCCACCTACAGCACGCCCCAGATCGAGGAGGCCAGTGCACAGATGGGCGTGATCCTGACGACGGACTCGGGAGATCGCGTGGGCTATCTCTTCCGCCTCTCCAAGCAGTCCGGATCCCCGTACGAGGACTGCTGGATGACCGATGCCGTCCGGCGAGTGCCCGTGGAGGAGGTCACTGGTCAGAAAATTTGAGGGTCCTTCGTAAATGAACCGCGCGGCGATGGGGCGGGTCCTGCAGCGAGCCCTGCTACCGGACTCGGACCTGCCGCGGGGAGGAAACGATGATTTGCGGTGTTCCCTCGTGCCGCTCCACCGACCCGGTCACGCAGACGGACTGTTCGTCGCCGAGCGCCGCGGGTGGCCGTTGCCACTTGGTCCGGTCTGAGGCCCAAATGAGGGCCGTAAATGACTGGTCCGGGTGCGTGTCGCCGAGGTTGATGAAGGTCGGCTGCCCGTCGATGCCCGAGGCCTGCACCACTTCCGCGACCCGCCCGCAGACCTCTGCCCGCTTGCCAACCTGTTCCCCAGCCTCCTCCGCAGAGACCGGTCCCACCGCCGCACCGCCCCCGGAGCGGGGCCCGACAAGGTGGCGCGACAGAAGGAGTCCCACGAACAGCAGGACAGAGACCGCTAGGATGGTCGTTTTCCACCGGGCGAGAGCCTGGAGCATTCGGGAGGGCGTAGGGCGCTTCGAGAGATCCCGTTCCGGTCCACGCGTCGCTCAGCGACTGCCCGCCTCCTCACCGGTATCGGTCGAACCAGGCGAGCACGTGGTCCGCTTTCGCAATCAGTTGGCTGGGCCGCTGGGCGATGGAGTGGGAGGCGCCCGGCACCTCCACGTAGGCCGTCTCCACCCCCCGGATCTGGAGGCCGTTGTAGAGCTGCTTCGCCTGCCAGGGGGGCGTGCGCAAGTCCTCCGCGCCGACGATCAGAAGGGTCGGGGTGTCGATGCTGTCGAGTAGGGAGACCGGCGAGACGTTCCAGTACTCCAGCGGGTTCTCCCACGGCTGGCCCGGATACCGGTAGTTGGCGTATCCGTAATAGTTGTCCGCCGCCATCGTCTTGCTGATCCAGTTCGTGACAGGCTTTTGCACCGCCGCGGCCCGGAACCGGTCGGTCTTCCCCACAGCCCACGCGGCAGACGTGCCGCCTGCACTCCCCCCAGTGATGTAAAGGCTGTCCGGCGACACAATGCCGTCGTCGATGAGCCGGTCGATGCCGTCCACGATGTCCTGATATTCTCCCCCTGAGAAGTCGTTGTAGAGCAGGTTGCCAAACTCCTCGCCGTAGCTGGTGCTGCCGCGGGCGTTGGGGTAAAACACGACGTAGCCGGCCGCCGCGTACAACTGAATTTCCGCGGAGAAGCGGTCCCCGTAGTTGCTGATGGGCCCGCCGTGGATCTCCACGAGGAGTGGGTATCGACGATCGGGGTCGTAGTCGGGCGGCGTAACGACCCATCCATGCAGGTCGCGACCGTTCTTCGAGGAGGTATACCGGATTTCGTCCACCTCGCCGAGGGTGCGCCGGTCGAGCAGGTCGTCGTTCAGGTCTGTCACCTGCCGGGCCTCCGTCCCGCGCCGCGCAACGACCAGCTCGCCCGGGTGGTGGGGCGTGGTGTGATTCATGGCGAGACGCCCGGTGGTGGACACCGAGAAGTCGCCCCCGCCGTACGGCCGTCCGATCGATGTGCCGCCCAGCTGGGTGGCGATCGTCGTCGTGCTGCCCTGCAGGTCCGTGTGGCCGAGTTTAGTCGTGCCCTCGTCCTCGTACTGAACGTACAGACCCGTACCGTCCTCGTCCCACGCAACGTCATCGATAGACCGGTCGAGCCCCATGTCGACCCGGCGCGCATCCGACCCATCTGTGTCCATCACGTAGAGCTTTGTGACCTGGTAGGTTTGGACCTCGTCGTCGTGGCCCAGGTAGGCAATCGTCTCGCCGTCGGGGGACACGCGGGGGGCATGGTCGGGCCCGAAGCGGTCCGTGAGCGGCGTGATCTCGCGGTCGTCCACTGAGAGGCGATACAGCTCCGTGTCGCGGCGTTCCCGCTCCCAGTTCTCGT
This sequence comes from Bacteroidetes bacterium QS_3_64_15, assembly GCA_003022565.1. GTDB lineage: Bacteria > Bacteroidota > Rhodothermia > Rhodothermales > Salinibacteraceae > Salinibacter. Next base: position 6,450 of record PXTN01000123.1, read on the forward strand.
TCCGGTTGGCGGAAACGATGAGCGCCTCGCCGTCGGGCGTCCAGGCCGGGCGGCTGGAATGATGGTACTCGCCGGAGGTGATCTGCCGGGCCGCGCCCCCGTCGGCGGGCACGACGAACAGGTGGTCGTAGCCGTGGTCGAGCACCCCGACGCCGTCCTGCTCGTGGTTCAAGCGCGTCTCTACGCGCGGCGCCTCTGCCCAATCGGCCCCCTCCGGCGCGTCGGGCGGCGAAACGAGGGTCGGTTCCGGCGCGGACACCCGGGCCGAGAACGCGATGTGCTCGCCGTCGGGGGACCACGAAAGACCGCTTGGTGCATTCGCGAGCTGCGTGATTCGGGTCGTCCGGTGTTCGTCGGGCCAGTGGATGTAGATCTCGGTGCCGTGCGTGTCGTCGGAACTCGTAAAGGCAACTTTGGAGCCGTCCGGCGACCAGCGAGGGTTCGATTCGTCCGCGCTCCGGGTGGTGAGCTTGACGTGCCGGTCGCCGTCGGGATCGGTCAGCCACAGGGCGGCGGTGCGCCGGTCCTCCATCACGTCCATGCCTCGCCGCACATACACCACGCGCTCCCCATTGGGGGAGACCTGCGGATCCTCCACCCATTCGAGGGCAAAGACATCCATTCGCGAGAAGGGGGCCTCTTGTCCGAAGGCTCCCGACGATCCGACGAGCACGAACAGAAGGAAGAATCCGATTTTGCGAGCCATGAGACACGAAGGGGGGAAAGAGTAAAAAATGTTTGCTGCACGTCGCAATGTACGAGTGGGAAGATCCCGCATCAATAGGATTCCACATCAATTCCGCGATCCGCCCCAGATTTGTGCCGAGGGCCGGGTGCCTCGCCTTTGCGCCGAACGTCCCCGGGGCGCTCAGTGGTCGTTCGACACCGGGGTGCAGTGCGCCTCGATCGTACCCACCCGGAGCGGCAACGGCATCATGCGGCGCCTGGAGCGCGACGGGCGCGAGGAGAACACTCCGCCGGCCAAACGGAGCCGAATGCCTACCGGTGACGTCGGTGAGTTCAGCGGCGTCCGTCTTGCCACGGACACTCATCCTAGCAATGCCGTTCTGCCAAACGCCCCTGAGCGGGCCCTCGGGAGAGGCGAGGGCGCGGTGTAGGAGCGGAGGAATGCCCACACGTGTGGACGGACCAGGCGACATAGAACAGCCAAGACTCCGGCGGATTGTCCGTGAGCGCCTCGTCGAAAACTCTGGGTAGGTAGCCTGCTACAGTGTCAACGGTGATTTTGCGGATCGAAGCGCGATCTCAAAACCCCGGGTCGGTCGCGTCGAGCAACGTCGAGACCCTCCCAGAATCAGGCGACGTCGTCGGGACGATTTACTTCGTTAGCACCGCAGGGGCATGACCGTCGGCCCTCGCTGCGCTCGTGTCCCGACTTCGCTGGGAGCAACGCGAGGGCCAACGGTCATGCTGCCCGCAGCACGAGCACGTTCCAGGGCGCGCCCGAAACGTGTCCTGACCACTGTACCTTAGGGTTGAGCGGGTTGGAAAACAGAAAAGGAAGCCTCACTTTCCCGATGAACCAGCATCATTTTCTGAATCAGGAAAGGAGGCTTCCCATGCTCAACATAACCACCGTACGCGATGAAGTTCACACCGAGAACCTCCTTGTCGTCGGCGTCGACGTGAGCAAGGACAAGTTGGACCTCTATGCCGATCATACCGATCCAGCGGACAACCAGCGCCAGGAGCTCGATGGAGAGATTCCAAACCGTAGCGACGAGATCGAAGAGATGCTCCGCAGGCTCGCCGGCTATGCAGAAGAGAAGGGCCTTGAGGGGCTGCTTGTCATCTGCGAACCCACGGGCGGTTACGAGGATCAGCTCTTCGAGACGGCTCGTCGGCTCGGTCACGAGACCGCCTATGCCAACGGCGAGCATGTCTCGAAGGCCAGCGTCATCGAGTCCGGGGATCCGGGCAAGACTGACTCGATGGACGCTCGGGTGATTGCGATGATCGGAGAAATGGACAAGACCCAGCAGGAGCGCGTCTTGGAGGGAGAGCACGCGCTTCTCCGCGAATTGGGTCGGATGTACGAGGCGGAGGACCAGGCCGTCGTCCGGGTTCGGTGCCGCCTGCATGATCTTTTGCGCAAGCTGTTTTGCGATCTGGAGAAGGGAAAGAGGTTTGTCTTCTCCAACACCGGCGGAGCAGTGGCGGAGATATACGGGTGGAACCCGCAGAAAATCGTCGACGACGGACGAGAGCGCTTCCGGAAAAAGATGAAAGAGAAGGTCAAAGGCGTGCATGAGGCGACCCTCCAGGCGCTCTTCGAGCAGGCCAGGCGGTCGGTTCGACAGCACCGCCCGCCGGCCGAGCGCGAGATGCTCGAAGAGCGCGTGCGGCAGCTGTGGGCCGATTACGCGCGACACGAGAGGCGCAAGGAGGAGATTGCCGCCCGGATGGGAGAGCTCTTTAAGCAGCTGAACCGGAAGGGCGAGGCGCCCGATCGGATCGATGGGATCGACGAGGCACTGATGGGAAGGCTCATCGCCGAATCCGGCCCGCTCTCCGACTTCGACCACTGGCGGGAAGTGCTGCACTACTGCGGATTGAACCTCTACGAGCGGGAAAGCGGGACCTATAAAGGAGAGACCAAAATCTCGAAGAAAGGCCGATCCCGGTTCCGGAAGGTGCTGGGACAGGCCGCGTTTGCTCTGGTGCAGGGCGAGGGTCCCTTCGCAGCCTACTTTGAGCGAAAACGAGCCGAGGGAATGAACTACTGGAAAAGCATGGTGGCAACGATGCGGAAGCTGTGCAAGGTGCTCTAAGCTGTGCAAGGTGCTCTACGGTCTTACCCGGTCGGGAACAGCCTACGACCCGGCCCGGGTGTCGACCTGCGAGAGCCAGTACGCTGCGGCTCGCTCGTAGCCGTCACTCGTAGCTGACACGCTAACCGTCTGATTGCCACCCAAACTGAACGAGAAACTGAATAGTACAGAACCGAACCGATTAGTCGACTTACCAGCGGAAGAGGATCGCGACTACTGCTGGACCTCCTGACGCACCCGATGCACATGCGTTGGGAGAGTCCCTCCCCGACCTTTGTCCCTTCCGCTGCCTTACCGGGAGGAGCAAACATGGCCGATATGGTGAGATGGCCGGGTAGGAGCCTTCTGCTGCCTACAGCCGAACTTGGTACGATTGCCAGTTTGCTCCCGTTGTGAGAGATCAATCGGCGACCGCTGCTCTCAGTAACGAAGACCTGAAAAAGTGAGGCTTCTCCGACAGGTACCGGACCTGTCTCGCAATCCGACTTGACATTTACCCAATGGTGAGGTCGGGGTGACGGGCCAGTCCACGGGTTCTGCGATCGCTTGCTGACTGGAACCAAGAATGAGCGTTGACAGAGCCCCACTCGGTCCAGAGACGCTGATCTGCGCTCCCGTCGGACTCACCGAAAAGCAGGAGGTGACATTGCTTCGCAGCGGGCATCGGGCGAGTGGATACGACGCCTTGTCGGCCCCCACGTCCAATTCCAATCCGGACAGTGCGACTGGCAGTACCGACGCGAGGCCTCCACTCCCATACCCCCAGAAATCCCTCTTCAGCGCCCACAGACGCAAAAAAGCCCGCCTCAGCGACAAGCTGAACCGGGCGTCGAGTCGTGCGCTCGGGAGGATTCGAACCCCCGGCCTTCGGTACCGGAAACCGATGCTCTGTCCGACTGAGCTACGAGCGCAAGGAGAGAGGATACCTGGCGGTCGCGTGTGGGGACCACTATGTTCGGCGCGGGTCCCAAAATGTTCCTACGAAGAATCCGCGAAGGGGCAAACAGGCGGAGGCCCTGTACTTTCAATCCGGCGCTTCCGACTCCCGCCTCGGCGCTTTCCCTCTCGTGGCCTCAATCCCCTCCGCGTCCCGACAGCCGTCGGGGCCGACCCTTCTCGATCCCTGGAGCCGCCCGGGCCGTCTTCCGCTGAATGGGCCCCTCGAACGATCGTCGGTCGACCGGACGACCCTCAGCTTCGTGACGGGGCTCCTGGGCCTTGGGGCGGCCTTCATCCTCTTCCAGTTCATCCTGACGCCGATCATTCTGGTCCTCCAGATTGCGATGGCGGAGGGAGGACTGTCGATGGAGGCGCTCAACAGTCCGGAGCAACTGCTGGCGAGCTACACGCGGGAGCTCATCCTCAGCAACAGCATTGGACAGGTTATAGGGCTAGCAATTCCCGCCCTGCTGGCGGCCCGGCTCCATTCCTCCGAGTGGGTTGGCTATCTGCGCCTCCGGAGCGTGGACGGACGGCTCCTGCTGCTAGCGTTGGTCGGGGTGGTCGGCCTGCAGCCGGTGACGCAATGGCTCGCAGAGCTCAACCGAGAGCTTCCGCTCCCTGAATCGGCGCGGCTGGTCGAGCAGTCCCAACTCGAACTCATCCGGCGCGTTCTTGAGAGCGACCTGGGACTCGTGTTCAACGTGGTGATGCTGGCCCTGGTGCCGGGCGTCTGCGAGGAACTCCTGTTTCGGGGGTACGCGCAGCGTCAATTCGAACGGGCCGCCGGGCCGGCCGGGGGCATCATTCTGGCCGGGGGGCTGTTTGGCCTTTATCACCTCCGGCCCTCCCAGCTCCTCCCACTGATCATGCTGGGCCTGTACATGGCCTATCTGGCATGGCGAACCGGCAGCCTCCTCCCGGCCATGGCCGTCCACGTCGCCCACAACGGATTCGCCGTGTTGGCCGCCCGGTACGTCGAGACGAGCCCCCGCTACGACCTGGAGGCGATCGAACAGGCCTCTATGCCCTGGTACGCCGTCCTACTGGGGTTCGTCATTGTCGGCGGCGTCCTCTATGTTATGCACACGCTCGCCCCTCACGTCCGGGACGAGTGACCAGGGGCGCCGCTCTTCTAATCCATGACTGATCTCTCATCCCATGAGCAAACACGAGGACTGGGTAAGCGTCTTTCGGACCAGCACCGATTACGAGGCCGACCTTGTGCGGGATCGGCTCGACGACAGCGGCATTCCGGCCGTCGTGCTTACGCAGCGCGACCACGCGTTCAACCTGACCGTGGGCGACCTCGCGTCGGTGCACGTGATGGTGCCCCCTGAGCAAGCCGACCAGGCGGTCGCGCTGTTGGAGGAGCAGCTTACCGATGAGGAATTGGAGGAGGCGGCCCTTGGGGCCGATCCGGACGCCCCGTCCGCGAACACGCCGGAGGAGGATTCGAAGCTCGATTCCGGCCACGAGCACATGGACCTTGGGCCGCCGGACGAGGAGGGGAGTGAGGATGAATCCGCGTGACGCCGGCGGCGTCGGTACGGTGGTTGGAAGAAGCACATCTCGGACCCGTGAGTGACAATCTCCGCCGGGTCGTCACGGCCCTGCTGACGGCCCCGGTTGTTCTGGTGTTGGCGTATCTGGGCGGATGGGCGTTTGCGGCGTTTGTAGCGCTCATCGGGGTGCTGGGCCAGCGCGAGCTCTACCAGATGGCCCGCCAGGCGGGGGCGCAGCCCCACCGGACCGGCGGATTTGTGCTGGGGGGCCTGGTCGTGGCCACCGTGCTCCGCCCGACGCTCTGGCCTCTCGGGGCGATGGTGCTGTTGCTCTTTGTGGTAAGCGCCCCCCTACTGCTTCCGCAGGAGGACTTTCTGGTGAGCTTCACGGTGACCATCGCGGGGATCGTGTACCCGACGGCCCTGCTCGGAAGTCTCGTGTGGCTGCGGGAGGTGCGAAGCGCGGCGGTGACTGACGACGTTGCGTTCCGGCTGGTGCTGTTTGTTCTCTTGGTCGTGTGGGCCACCGACGTCGCGGCCTACTACGTGGGGCGAACGATCGGGCGCCGTCCCCTTGCGCCCACCATCTCCCCGAACAAGACGTGGGAGGGAACGCTCGGGGGGCTCGGCGCGGCGCTCGTCATTGGGCTTGCGCTCAAGCTTACGCTGGTCGACCTGCTGGCGTGGCCGCACGTCGCCGCGGTCATCGTCATTGGAGGGGGCATCAGTCAGTTGGGGGACCTTCTGGAGAGCACGCTCAAGCGCTCCACCAACGTGGACGATTCCAGTCAGTTGCTGCCGGGCCACGGTGGAATGCTCGACCGCTTCGACGCCATGGCGGTGGCGGCGCCGCTCATCGTGCTGTACCTCCATCTGGTGGCCGGACTGTTTTAGGGACAGGTGGCTTTAGGGACAGGTGGCCGGGACAGCTCGTAGTGCGTGGTATGTATACGTTCTCGGAAAGAAAGGATCCGCAATACGAAATACGCACTACGCACCACGCAATACGCGCGTTCAGGGACGCTGGAATTTTGGTTCAATTGACCCGATCCTCTGTCGAAGGTCGAACGGACGCTTTTCGTACCGACAGGAACGACGGCTCCGACGTGAGAGTTACTTTTGACGTACGAATCTTCGACAGTGAACCGGCGCAGATATGGGTCTTTTCAGCGCAGGGCGTGGGCCCCGAACGTTCGAGTACGAGCCTCGGCACTACGATCCGGAGGGGGATGAGGACCGAGACATCAAGCGCCGAATGAAGTCTCGACGCGCCCGTCAAGCGCAAAATGGCCCGCTGAGTCTCCTCTTCTTCCTTGCGCTGTTGTTCCTCACGCTGCTCCTCTACTACTCGCTGTAAGCGCACCACTCCGTTCCTGCCGTGGCCGACGAGTCCACCGCGACCGAGGGCCTCATTGAGGTCATGTCCGATCGCCTCGCCAACCAGATTGCGGCGGGGGAGGTGGTGCAACGGCCCGCGTCGGTGGCGAAGGAGTTGATTGAAAACGCGCTTGACGCAGGAGCCTCGTCCGTGGAGGTGCTCCTGAAAGACGCCGGCACCACCCTCGTGCAGGTCCTCGACGACGGCTGTGGCATGGGGCCGGCCGATGCCGAGCGCTGCTTCGAACGGCACGCGACCAGCAAGGTGCGCTCGGTGGACGACCTGCAGGGCATCCGGACGCTCGGCTTCCGGGGGGAGGCGCTCGCGTCCATCGCCGCCGTGGCGCAGGTGACCCTCAAGACGAAGCGGGTGGAGGACGAGGCCGGCACCCTGGTTCGGGTGGAGGGGGGCGAACAGGTTGAAACGCGCCCCTGCGCGATCCCCGACGGTACGTCGGTCGCCGTCCGCAACCTCTTTTACAACGTCCCGGCCCGGCGCAACTTTCTGAAGACGCCGGCGACGGAGCTCAAGCACCTCACGCAGACCGTCCAGTCGCTGGCCCTGGCCAATCCGGAGGTCGCGGTCCGCCTCGAACACGACGGCCACGAGCACTACGACCTCCCTGCCGCTCCGGACGACGACTGGCACGCGGCCACCCGGGCTCGCATCCTCGGTCTCTATGGTGGCGAGCACGAGGACGAGCTGGTGCCGGTTCAGGATTCGTCGAGCGATCTTACGGTGCGCGGGTTCGTGGGGGCGCCGTCATTTCACCGCAAGACCCGGGGCGAGCAGTTTCTGTTCGTCAACGGCCGGGCCGTGAGCGATCGGTACCTGAGCCACGCGGTTAAGAAGGCCTACGGCGAGCTGGTGCCGGACGGGGCGTTTCCATTTTTCGCCCTCTTTCTGACGATGAAGCCGCAGCGCGTGGACGTAAACGTGCATCCGCAGAAGGAGGAGGTGAAGTTTGACGATCGGAGCGGCATCTACGCGTTTCTCCGGAGCGCCGTGCGCGAAGCCCTCGGGCGCGTCCACGTGTCCCCACAGCTCGATGGGGACGGAGAGCGCGACACAGACGCTCCGGCAGACGACGAGGGGCCGTCTGCGAACGGGACCTCCCGGTCTTCCGGAGAGGGCGATTCCTCGTCGGGCCGGTCCGCGCCGACCTCGTTCCAGCCCCGCCGGTCGTCCGACGATTCGTCGTCGACCACCAGCGGCCGTTCGTCGTCCCGTCCCTCCCCGTCGCGGTCGCGCGGGCAGGAGCGGAGCGATTCCTCCGTGCCCCCCGGCGACCAGTCCGACGCCCTGTACCGCCCGCCGGACGAGGCGCCCGACGACACCTCGCCGGACTCCGCCCTCCGTCCGGATCGGGAGGACTCGGACTCTGCGTCGGACCCGGACACTGAGTCGGACCCAGAGGAACCGTCGGGCCAGGATCGGCGCCTGGTGTGGGGACTGCACGACACCTACGTCGTGACCCCGACCGACACCGGCATGATGATCGTGGACCAGCGGGCGGCGCACCTGCGCATTCTCTACGAGCGAGCACAGGCCCATCTCCGGCAACAGCGGGGCGAATCGCAGCGCCTGCTCTTCCCGCACACCATCGACTTGTCGCCTGCCGAGGTGGAGCTGTTGGAGGAGCTGCGCGACGACCTCGACGCGCTCGGCTTCGAATGGGAGCGCCTCAGCGGGCGCACCGTCTCCGTCCGCGGCGTGCCCACCGACGTGCCGGACGGCGACGAGGACGCAATCCTGGAAGAGATTCTGGAGCAGTACACCTCCGGCCAAGGACCGGTCGACGACGAGCGGCGGGAGCACCTCGCCAAGACGATGGCCCAGCGCAGCGCGGTGGAGCGAGGGCAGCCACTGTCGGCGGACGAGCGGCGCGCCCTCCTGGACGACCTCTTCGACTGCGAGATGCCGTACGCCGACCCCACCGGCACGCCGACCATCGTGAAGCTGTCGATGGAGGAGCTCGCCGATCGGTTTGGGCGGTAACCGACTGCGTTCGCTTTGCGGTGTTGTGCAGGGGCAAAGTCGTCCGTCCCAGCAACGCATCGGGGTACGGCACGCGCCGTGAGAGGAACAGCCGCACATGCCTCGCACGTAGCGGTGGTCGAGCGTACCTTCACCCCGGACCTAATCGGAGCCACCGGTCAGTCCCCCATCGGCGGAGTTGAAACCCCCGTCCTCGAATCTGATTTCTCCTTATTCGACGCCTGCGTTACCGCTCGCTCTAATCGATGACTGCACCGTCCGACCAAGGCCAGGCCGACCGTCCCCCCGACCCGCCGCCCGGGGACGGAGCGCGGGGAACCGGTCGACCCTCAGGATCGCCACGTGGGGAGGACGTGTCGTTGCTGGACATTTTGCTCATCTTGGCCCGCCACAAGACGCTCATCGTGCGGACGGTGCTCATCTTTGGGTTGCTGGGCGTCACGTACGCGCTGTTGGCCCCGGAGGAGTTCACCTCAGAAGCGCGAGTGGTGCGGGAGGCTCAGACAGATGGAGACGTCAGCCTTCCCGGAGGGATTTCTCCAGGGGCGCTCTCGGGCCTGGGCATCAATTTAGGAGGCGCCTCCAGTGGGCTGACGTCGCAGGCATTTCCCGACGTGCTGAATAGCCGAGAGGTGCGACTTGCTGTCGTGCGCGACACGTTTCGATTTCCAGACGCCGAACAGCGCATGACGTTTGTGGATTACGTGAACCGTCCCCCGGGAGTGTTGGGGTACGTGCTGAATTACACAATCAAGTTGCCCTGGACGCTCAAAGACGCGCTCGGACGTGCAATTTCGACCTCGCCCGCGCCAGCGGGGACGACCGAGGCTGGAGAGCCGCTGATTCCGAGCGAGGAGGAGGACGAGGCGCTGGAGGCCATCGATGATATGGTGTCGGCTTCCGCTGACCAAGAGACAGGGCTCATGACCATCTCCGTGACGGCGAGGGGACCGCGTTTGGCGGCGGATCTCACAGAGAGTTTCCTCAATCACTTTACGACGCGGGTTCGCGAGATCCGCACGGAAAAGGTGCGGGAGCGTCTCCAGTTCGTGGAGGGGCGTTTTCAGGAGGTGGAGGAGGAATTGGAGACGGCAGAGGAGCGTCTTGCGCAATTTCTGGAGCGGAACCAGAACCCGACGACCGCCACACTGCAATTTCGCCGGGACCGACTGCAACGGCAGGTCAGCTTCAAGGAGCAGCTATACAGCGAGCTGCAGAGTCAACTCACGCAGACCCGCCTCGACCTGCAGCGTCAGCAGCCAGTGGTCACTGTCGTGGAGGAACCTGTTCCACCTGTAGAAAAAAGTGCGCCGTACCGGTTTCTCATCGTGCTGATGAGCCTGATCCTGGGGGGGGTCGTCGGTGTTGGCCTCGGGTTCGGATGGAAGCTCTTTGCTGATCGGTCGGAAGAACCGGAAGGCCGTAAAAAAATTGAAGAGGTCCAGGAGGCACTCATGCCAGGTGTTCTGAAACGAGGATTTAGAGAGCCGGAGAAATGATTGTCACGGCGTGCAGATACCACGCGGACCTGTTCACACCAGCGGGTAAGGAGGCGACTTTCATCTGCGCTGGAGAGGAAAAGGGAACCCTAGCTTCCAGAAGAAGGATCAGACCCAGTGGCCGAAGGCAAACAGACGGACTCGTTGAATGAGCTGGTAGACCCCACCGGTGATCCGGGGGAAAAGCTCTGGTCACGCGTGCGCCGACTCTGGGGCCGAGTAAAGGAGGAAGGCCTTGTTGCTACGCTGATTCGGGAGGCAGGAGGAGCGTTTGTCGTAAGGGTCATAGGAGCTGGGGTTGCCTTTGGGGCTCAGGTTCTCCTCGCACGCTGGATGGGCGTCCGGAGCTACGGCATCTTCACCTTCGTATGGACGTGGATCACCGTACTCGTTTTGTTCGGTCGGTTGGGCGTCGACAAGGCCCTCATCCGGTACGTGCCCGGATATCGGGACGACCAGCGGTGGGAAAAACTACGGGGGCTCCTTCAGTTTGGCGGTCGTCTCGTGGGGGCCGTATGCGTGGGGCTCTCGGTGGTGGGGGCCGCGGTAGTGTGGTGGTTCAGGGGCGGGATGCCCGAGGGACAGCTCGTTACGTTCTGGGTGGCGTTCCTAATGCTCCCGCTGCTGGGACTCATGCAGACGGGGAAAGGAGCACTACAGGCGTTCAAAAGCGCGATACGGGCCTACATTCCGGACCTTGTGGTGCGGCACGTAGCCGTCGTCGCGGTGGGCGGACTTCTCTTCCTGAGCGTTCCAGGCCGGCTCTCGGCGCCGCAGGGGATGGCCGCCATGCTGATGGCCGTGCTATGTTGCCTCGTGCTTACCGGATGGTGGCTCGCTCAAACTGCCCCCGCCGAAACGTGGCGGGCGGGCACGGTCTGGGACTCGAAAACGTGGATGTCGTCGATGGTGCCCATGATGCTCATTGCCGGCATGCACCTGCTGCTAAAGCGGACGGACCTGATCATGCTGGGCCTGCTCGTGGGACCGGAGGCGGCGGGAACGTATGGGGCCGCAGCGCGCGTCTCCGAGCTGTCCTATTTCGGCCTGCAGTCGGCCAACGCGATCATGGCCCCGCTCATCGCGGAGCTCTATCATTCAGATCGGCATTCCGACCTCCAGCAAATTGTGACCTGGACGGCACGCGGGAGCTTTGGGCTCTACCTAATCGTCGCGGCGGCCCTGGTGGGCGCAGGGACCTATGTGCTCGCTCTCTTCGGGGACGCATTCGTCGCCGGGTACGGGGCACTCGTTCTGCTGCTGGGGGGACAGTTTGCCAACACGGCCGCCGGCTCGGTCGGATTCTTGATGATGATGACGGGGCACGAAAAGGAGTCCGCCCAAATTCTCGCCGTCGCAGTAACCATAAACATCCTCCTGAACTACGGGCTCATTCCGGTCTATGGGCTCGAAGGGGCCGGAATTGCCACGGCGTCGACCGCGCTTCTCTGGAATGCATGGATGGGGGGGTACGTGTGGCGAACCGTTGGAATCAACGCAACCGTCTTCGCTACACGCAATGAGTGACCACCGCCCAAACTTTTTCATCATCGGGGCCCCAAAGTGCGGGACGACCTCGCTGGCGAAGTGGCTGTCCGACCACCCGCAGGTATACATGTCCCCCGTTAAGGAACCGCATTATTTTAACCGCGACCACCACTATAGGAATATCCCGGAGGAGGATGCGTACGTGCGTCTCTTCGATGGAGTAACCGACGCGCACTGGGCCGTCGGAGAGGCCTCCGTCTTTTATCTGTTTTCGGATGTCGCCGTCCCGGAAATCGAAGCGGCCGTGTCGGGCGCGCGATACATCGTCATGATTCGCAACCCGGTCGAGATGGCCCACTCGCTCCACGAGCAGCAACTCGTAGCCGGTAACGAACACATTGAGGACTTCGAGACTGCCTGGGAGAAGTCTGATCGTCGCCTGCAGAGGAAAGACGTGACGTTCTGGTGTCGGGAGCCGAAACTGCTCGCGTACACGGAGGTGTGCAAGCTTGGGAAGCAGATTGAGCGCCTCTACGAAACCGTTCCGGAAGAGCGTGTCCACGTCATCGTTTTCGACGATCTCGAAGAGAATGCCTCCCGGGAGTACCAAAAAACACTCCAGTTCCTCAACCTCGACAAATACAACCGTACGGATTTTTCAGCGCACAATACCGCTAAGGAGCGCACGTCTCAATGGCTACGACGCGTCGTAAAAGGGGTCAACGCCGTCAAACAATCGTTAGGCCTGTATCGGTTGGGAACCGGTATCATGGACCAGCTCGACAAACTGAACACAAACTACCGCTCGCGTCCGCCCCTTTCGCCACGTGTCCGCCAGGACGTCGCCCGCTATTTTGAGGATGACGTGCGCCGCCTCAGCGGGGTCCTCGACCGGGACCTAACGCACTGGGTCAACACGCAGGGGCCATAGCACCGAAGAGTATTCGTCGCTGCGCTTCGTTGTCCGGGTAACACGGGTGCCGATCAACATGCTAGACCTTGCAATCATTGGGGCGCCGAGGGCCGGAACGAGCACCCTGTTCGCCTGGCTCAACGCACACCCGGCTGTTCAGGGAAGTACTCCGAAGGAGACCTACTTCTTCATGGACGCCGAGCATCCTCTCACCGTGCGACAGGAGAAGCGAGGGGAGCCTACTGTACACACCGCAGGTCTCTCGGCGTTCGACACGTTCTTTGACGAATCAGCGGACGGGCTCAGGCTCGAAGCAACGACTCACCACTACTACCAGGACACGGCGCAGGAGATGTTTGCCCGGTCTGAACCGAAGCCGCACGTCCTCTTCGTGGTCCGCCAGCCGGCCCATCGGATTCGGTCGTCGTTTCTCTTCACGAAGCACAATCGAGGACGCATCGATTCGGGCCTTACCTTCAATCAGTACGTCGACGTGCTACTAAACGGAGACCCTTCTATGCTAGACCAGCACTATCATTCTGACAGCAGCCTGTACATCGCGAAGCAGGAGCTTGAGCTCAGCACGTATGTCGTCTGGCTAGAGCGCTGGGAGGAGCGCCTGGGCACGGAGCACGTCCATCCTCTCGTGTTCGAGCGCTTCGTGGAAGAAAGTCGCCGTGTGGTGGTGCAGATCTGCCGAACCCTGGGGATCGACCCGTCCTTCTACGAAAAGCGCTCGGTCTCCGCGAAAGGTGAGACCACCCTCGTCCGCAGCCCGACCCTGCAGCGGCTGGCCCACGAAGTAGGGACCCGGATCCCGGATGGACGGCTCAAGCAGGCCGTGAAGTCCCTCTATCGGTGGATTCAGGTCCAGGATGCGTCTGCTTCGGACGCCTCCGGTACGGATCGCGGTGTCGAGCAGTTGAAGGAGTACTTTGAACCTCGGAACGAGCGGCTGGCGCAACACTCGAATCTGGATCTTTCCAGCTGGTGCCGCCCGTAGAGGCGCGACCGATTGCATTCCCGCGACGAACCTACGACGCTTGTGAGCGCGCATCCCTCTCACGTTTCACTCTTCTGGACCGGCCTGTGGGGCGGCGGGGCGGAACGCGTGATGCTTACCCTCGCCGAAGAGTTCCTGGAGCGAGGTGTTGAGACGGACATCGTGCTGACGACGACCGAGGGCGAACTGGCGGACGAAGTCCCGCCGGAAGCTCGGGTCATCGATTTGGAGGCGTCGCGGATCCTCACGAGCCTTCCCGGACTCGTTCGGTACTTGCGTCGGCGCCAACCTCCGGTGCTGTTGTCGGCGATGAGGAGGACCAACTGTATTGCCCTGTGGGCACGTGCGCTGAGCGGAGTGTCTACCCGGATCATCGTCTCCGAGCACAACGCGCTGTCGGCATCGACGAGCCAGTCAAGTTGGGAAGATCGGGCCCTCCTGTCCCTGATGCGATTTACGTATCCTTCCGCTGACCGAACGGTTGCTGTTTCCGAGGGGGTTGCAGAAGATCTGTGTCGGTCGGTCGGGCTGTGCCGAGAAGCAGTCACTGTTGTCTACAACCCTGTCCTTGGTCCGGGTCTCGCAGAACAGGCGACAGAGCACGCCGATCACCCCTGGTTTTCGACGGAGAGCAATTCCGTGGTCCTTGGGGTAGGAGAGCTCTGCGAACAGAAGGATTTCTCCACCCTTCTCCGTGCGTTTGCCAGGGTGAGAGAGCGTCGTCCGGCATACCTCGCTATTCTCGGTGAGGGAGACAAGCGCTCGGTCCTCGAACGAGAGGCCCGGCGCCTTGGCGTGAGCGATCGGCTCTGGATGCCAGGATTCGTATCGAACCCACTGAAATACATGGCACGGGCCTCGGTCTTTGCACTCTCGTCAAGGTGGGAGGGACTTCCCACCGTCCTGATTGAGGCAATGGCAAGTAGAACGCCAGTCGTCGCGACGGACTGTCCGAGCGGTCCCCACGAGATCCTCGAGGATGGTGAGTACGGAAGGCTCGTACCAGTTGGGGACCCCTCTGCTCTTGCCATAGCAATTGAGGAAGCCCTTGAAGGTCACGTACAGCCGGCCCCGCGCTCCGCCCTTGATCGATTCCGGCGAGACGCAGTCGTCGATCAGTACCTCGATATCTTGAGCACCGTCGTGTGAGGAACGCCTTGGCATCGGTTCAAGAAGAGAACTCAAACCCGTATGTGCAAATCACGGCCTCGCAGTGGGCCCTGGGGGGCGTACTGCTTCTCGTGTACCTTCTCACGATTGGCACGCTGAACGTGTCGAGTGGGAGTCCGAACGTCCATCTAGTCTACATTTCCTTTCTTGCGAAGACAGCCCTCCTGTTCGCCCCTTTTCTGATTGCCCGCGTGAAAGGCTGGGGGTGGTTTCATCCCCTCGTGTTCACGTCGCTCTGGCTGTTCGTGCGGCAAGTCCTGCCGAAAAGTGGCTTGTTTGTAGATGGACTCTCTTATCACGAGGCCCTACCCGGGTACACGGAGGCCTCCCTCAACCTCCTGGTCGCGTACGGGCTTGGCCTGCAGGCCTTCGCCCTCGGCATCACGTACCTCGGATATGCCACGGCGCCGCGCTTCAAGGTTCCCTCTTTGTCGCTTGCCAAGCCGAGCCGGCCCCTGCTGAAGACAATTCTCATCGGAGGAATAGCCGGCCTGGCGTTCTACCGAATCGTATCTGCGGTAGGAGGAATCGGCCAGTTGATCCTCCTTAGGGGAGCAGGGCTAATTGGGCGTACAAAAGCGTACGGGGGCGGACAGTGGATCTTCCTCGTCGAGCAGTTGACAAATGCCTGCGTGATCTGGTTCGCGACCGACGATCGCGCCGTGAAGCGACTGTCGTTCTGGGGCCTGTTCGTACTTTCCCTGGCGCTTGTGTTCGGGGCGACCGGCTCGCGGTCCGGCGTCCTGTTCCCAGTCCTTTTCCTTCTTCTAATCTGGTCGATTCGTCACCACCGGATTCCGTTCAAGACGATTGGGGGGGCGGCAGTGGTAGGCATTTTCCTTATCGGATTCCTCGGAGAATTGAGGGGAGATCGTTCTCTCCTGACGAAACCTTTTTCCGAGAGCACCACAGACGTCAGCGCCTCCCCCATTGAAGGCTTTTCGGAAGGCATTCGGACCATCGCCGAGTACTCAGGATCAGCGGAGGGGATGTATCCGATTCTGGCTCGCGTACCGGATGAGGAGAGTCTGCTTCTCGGCAAGTCCTATGCGTCTCTCCTCGCACTCCCGATCCCGCGGGCGATTTGGCTCAACAAGCCGGAAGCAGCCGGCACGCTTGCAGGACAGGTATTTTTTGATAGTCCCGGTCGTGGCGTCCCACCGGGCAGCGTGGGTGAGGCATACTGGAACTTCCACCTTTTAGGGATCATCGCTGTCTTTCTCGCCTGGGGGTGGTTCTTGAAGTGGACCGGCCGGGTGTATCTGGAGAACAGAGAGAGTGAGGCGGTTATCGCATTCTACGCGGTGACAATACTCATTGCGAGGCCCCACACCCCGACCCTGTATGAGTGGATCCTGACGCTCCTTCCAATGGTCGTTCTGGCATACTTCATCCTCCAGAGAAAGGGTGACTGACGTGAAGAAGTACGCGTTCTTCTTTCCTGTTGACAAAGACCTGTCCTTAACGGGAGGGCCCCGCACCGTCGTGAACCTGCTGACCGGACTCCAGTCGGCCGGTCACGGCGTGGTGCTCCTGTCACAGAGAGAAAGTGCCCTTACGGAAGAGTTGAGAAGTCGAGGCGTTGCCGCAGAGGTCGTCACGCTCCCGGATATCCTAGACGTTCACGATGAGCAAGCCATGGATTACTCACTCCCCAGAAAGGCGAAAAGCCTTTTCGAACTGCTCAAGTACAATCAGCGAATCGCAACCCGCTGCCGAAAGCACGAAGTCGATGGCCTCTGGGCTCGCCAGATTAAAGGCATCTTGCTGGTCGGCATTGCAGCACGGTTCCTCGAAGTCCCATTGATTTGGGACATGGGGTACGAAAAGCCCCCAAGAGGGCTGATGCGAGTGCTGCACTGGATCGGACTGGGCCTTGCCACCCGCATCGTCACACAATCTAAGCGACAGTTTCCGGAGACCTTCGGTTCTCAGATTGAGAGATTGGTGGGCCACAAGGTCGATCACATTTATCCGGGCATCAGCGAGGAGCGGCAGGCAGCCCTCCGGGCCGCCGCTAAGAACGGGGCTGGGAAGCCACGAACGGTGCTTACGATCGGCAACATTCACCCCCGAAAGAACCAGGCGATGGCAATTCGGGCCCTTGCTCCGCTGCTTCGTTCCACATCGAACCTGCGGCTGGCGGTCGTCGGTGCTGTTCGGGATCAGGCCTACTACCAGGACCTCCGCACCCTGGTGGGCGACGAAAACCTCTCGGAAGTGGTTGACTTTCTTGGGTGGCGGGACGACATTCCAGCGTTGCTCGGTCGCAGTGGTCTTCTGGTCCTATCCTCCCGTCGCGAGGGAATTCCGCACGTCGTTCGGGAGGCCATGTTCGCGGAGGTTCCCGTCGTGGCTACTCGTGTGGGGGGCGTGCCCGAGTCGGTCCGGCACGGAGAAACGGGGTACCTTGTTGATCCCCACGATGAGGAAGCGCTCCGTGAGCACACAGCCCGGCTCCTGCACGATCCGGATCTGCGCCGCACGACGGGAGAGAATGCGGTCACATTCGCCCGAGATCGGTTCTCGAGGTCGGCGTGGATTGAGGCGTACTCGAACGTGATCGAGTCGACCTGAGCTCCGACGACGGACCGTCGCGCCACATCGCTGTCTAGTACGATGACATCATCTACGGAAACCGCTCTTCCGACCGCACTCGTCATCGGTCCGATGCGATCCGCCACGACGTGGGTCCATCGGTATCTGAAGGATCGGGGCGACGTGTGCATGCCGACGGACGTGAAGGAGACGTTCTTCTTCGACCGTCGGTTCGAGAAGGGACTCGACTGGTACGCACGGCATTTTCAGAATTGCCAAGATAGGAGAACTCGAATTGTGATGGAGGTGGGTCCCAGTTACTTTCATTCGGACGAGGTCCCGGAGCGAATCCGCGACGCCCTCGGAGACATCCCACTGGTCGTCATCTACCGAGATCCTGTCGAAAGGAGTTTCTCTCATTTTGCCCACCTCCGACGCTACGGATTTACGAGTCTCCCGCTTCGGGAGGCCGCCCAGGAGTTTCCGGAGATTCTCGCGGCGAGCCGGTACGCCGAGCAGCTCAGGCGATGGGCCGACCACTTTGGAAGGGACCACTTAAACATTCTTCGCCTGGACACGCTGAGGACGTCACCGGATCAGTTTGCCGCTAATCTTACCGAGGCGTTAGGACTCCCCTTCGTGCCGGTTCCGGAAGCGTTGAGGACGCCGGTGAATCGGTCGGCGGTGCCCGAGAGCAATGTGCTCGCCGGGGTGGCCTGGCGGGTAGCCGATGTGCTCCGCGGGTGGCGGCTCCATAAAATTGTGGAGTGGGCGAAGCAGATTGGGGTGAAAGAAGTTGCCATGAGCCGCACTACGGAGACTCGTTCCGAAATGAGCAAGGCGGAGAGAAGATGGCTTCGTGAGCAACTTGAAAGTGACATCCAGCGCACGTCTCAGGTCCTTTCGGAAGTGGAGGGGAGCTGAGTCTACTCTGAGTGCATCCGCGTACGGGCTCTGCAGAGATAGCACCATGGTGACAAGGGAGCGACCAAAGATTTTAATGGTGACGGTCTGGGATTGGGTGCTTGCGAGGTTTCGGCTTGCGCTCGCTGAATCGCTTCGCGAGGAAGGATATGACGTGACCTTCGTGTGTGCCGACGGGAAATACGTCGATCGATTTCAGGAGCGGGGATTTCGCTGGGTTGAATGGGAATCAAAGCGGAAGCGGCTCAATCCGCTCGCGGAGGCGCGTGCCCTGTTCGCGCTGAGTGACATCTACGCGCGGGAGCAGCCCGACCTCATTCACCACGACACGATAAAACCAAACCTGTACGGCCCCCTCGCGATCAAACTGAACCAGATTCGAGGGCAGACCGAGACTCCCCCGCAGGTTATCGACACGTTTATGGGACTGGGATATGTCTTCTCCGATGGACTCCTTCCCCGGATCATCCGGACTCTCGTCCGGCCGTTCCTCACCTTCGCGGTGAATCGGCCCCACGTCCACCTCGTCTTTTCGAACGAGTCGGATCGGGAGCGCCTGCGGGACGAGGGGATCCTTCGGCACAACCGCACGGACGTTTTGATGAGCGAGTTCGTGGACACGGACACGTTTCAGCCTTTTGCGCCGGACCGACTGGCACCAGAGGCGGCTGATGAAGGCAAAAACGACGCGCCGGTCGTGCTCATGGCCGTGCGGCTGCTCTGGGCGAAGGGCGTGGGTGAATTCGTCGAGGCGGCACGGATTCTCGAGGAGCGGGGGGTCGAAGCGCAGTTTTGGCTGGCCGGGGAGCCCGATACGGATAGTGCGGGCTTCGTCCCGGAAGATCAGCTTCGAGAATGGGAGCACGAGGGAGTCATCGAGTGGCTCGGATACCAGACGGACATGCCGACGCTCATGAATCAGGCCGACGTGGCGGCCCTCCCCACAAAATACAACGAAGGGATGCCCCGCTTTCTCGTAGAGTCGGCAGCCTGCGGATTGCCGATCGTGGCGACCGACCACGAAGCGTGTCGCATTGTCGTTCGGGAGGGGGAAACCGGGATGCTCGTTCCACCAGGGGAGGCCGGCGCGCTTGCCGATGCCCTCGAAAAGCTCCTCACCGACGCTGAGCGCCGGCGGGCCATGGGGCGTCGGGCCCAAGATGTTGCTACGGATGAGTTCGACGAAGAAGTTGGGACGGCGAACTGGCACCGCCTGTACGCCCGACTCCTGTCCCGCTGAGGCGTCCACCGCGCCGTCCGATACTCCTCTCTTCTGGTTGCTGAATGCCTGATGAGCAAAACCCTTCTCCTTACAGGTGCAAGTGGGTATATCGCAGGGCATCTGATTCCGGCCCTCAAAGACCAGGCGGGAACCCTCATTGGTGTGGATCGGCGGCAGGAGGTGCCGGAGGGGATCGACTCCTTCGTCCAGGGCGACCTGTGCGACCCGCAGGTTGCCCGAAAGGCCGTGGCAGGGACCGACCAGATCCTGCACTTGGCTACCGCCCGGGCCGACTGGGGGCTCTCGGAAGAGGAATACTATCGCGACAACCTCGACGCGATCCGCACCCTCATTGAGGCGGGCCGAAAGGAGGGCGTGACGGACTGGGTGTTCTACAGCACCGTCTCGGTAATGGGCCCGAGCCGTGAGCCGCTGTCAGAGGACGCGGGATTCAACCCCATCGAGCCGTACGGAGCATCCAAGGCCGAGGCCGAACAACGCTTCCGTCAGCTGGCCACAGACGATCCCGAGGCGCGCGTGCTGGTCATTCGCCCTTCCGCCGTCTATGGGCCGGGGAACCCGCCGGACACGAACATCTATCGGCTAATCGACGCGATCTACAACCGGCGGTTCGCGATGGTAGGGCCGGAGTAGGCCCTCAAGTCCACCTCGTACATGGAGAACCTGCTGGCGGCAACCTTTTTTCTGGTGGAGCGAATGGACCGCGGGCTTCAGACCTACATCTACGTGGACGCGCCCGTCCTCACCACCAAAAAACTGGTCACGCGGATTTATAAGTTCCTGGGCAAGACGCCTCCGTCCTGGCACGTCCCGCTCGGCCTTGCGAGACCCGTCGCCAGGGTGTCCGATGTCGCCGCCGACCTTATCGATGTCGACTTTCCCATTACCGCCGCCCGCATCGAGAAATTCAACCGGTCGACGAATTTCGACGCGTCCAAGATCCGGGGGGAAGGGTTCGAGCAGCCCGTTTCGAACGAGGAGGCCCTCCAAAAGACCGTCGCGTGGCATCTCCGCCACGAATATGGTGCGCGCCTCCCGAACGATGCATAGATTTTGTGGTCTCTTCTCCGTCATCGGCTGATCACGACACGTTCCCCGACCCATGCACATCTGTGTTACCGGCGGTGCCGGCTTCATCGGCGGGCACCTCTGCCGCCGCCTGCTGGACGAGGGCCACCGCATTACGGCCGTCGACAACTTCGATCCCTTCTATCCGCGCGCCATCAAAGAGGAGGGCATCGAAGACTTCCCGGCCCACTCGTTTACCCTGATTGAGACGGACATCTGCAACACCGATACGCTCCTGCAGGCGTTGCACGGGCGGAGCGTTGACGCCATCGTTCACCTGGCGGCGAAGGCTGGGGTGCGCCCGTCCATCGAAGCCCCCGAGGCCTACGAGCGCACCAACGTCGGTGGTACGCAGTCGATACTGACGGTGGCGCAGGAGCTGGACATCGATGCGTTCATTTACGGCTCTTCCTCCTCCGTCTACGGCAACAACGAGAAGATCCCTTTCGCCGAGGACGATCCGGTACGCCATCCCATCTCGCCCTACGCGGCCACGAAGCGTTCCGGCGAGCTGCTGGCGCACACGTTCTACCACCTCCACGACATCACCACCCACTGCCTGCGCTTCTTCACCGTCTACGGGCCGCGCCAGCGCCCCGATCTGGCAATTCACAAGTTTGCCCGCCAGCTCCTGACCGATCAGCCGATTACGATGTACGGGGACGGCACGTCAAGTCGCGACTACACGTACGTGGAGGACATCGCCGACGGCGTCGCAAAGAGCCTACACCGTGCCACGTCGCGCGACGAGCCGGAGTACGAGATCATCAACCTGGGCGGCTCGGAGACAACCGAGCTCAGGGATCTCATTTCTGGAATTGCCGGCGCGGTGGGCATCTCCCCAGAGATCGAGCAGCTCCCGGAGCAGCCCGGCGACGTGAAGCGCACCTACGCCGACATTTCGAAGGCCGGCACGCTCCTCGACTGGGAGCCCGAGACCCCGATTGAAGTAGGCCTGCAGCGGTTTTCGGAGTGGGTGACGACGTACTACGCCGACCGGCCCGTGCTGGACGTATGAGGATGGAGGAATGTTATTGTTCTGTGTAGAATCGAGAAGGCTTTGACATCCCTCTCCACGTCCCCTAGCGTACGGTAGCTATGAATAACCGCACTGTCACATCCGCGCCCTCGTCTGCACCGGCTTCCCGCGTCGGTACAACTGGAGGACTGTCTGCGTTTGCCCTCTTCTATCTGGGCTACGCGTATGTCTATTTCTATCTCCTGACGGCCGGCGGCGTGTAGCACACGTGCGTTTCAGTGTTTTCTCCACCCGCCGGCCGACGGCCCTCGGCCCCGGCGGGTTTTTGTCGTTTATGGGTCGACGGCCGCATGTCCGGCGGGCTCTCCGACCGTTTCACACGTTCCCACAAGCTGGAGAACCGCCCATGGCATCATCTACACCCGCGTCCCTGCAAGACGCCCGCGCCCGCATCGACGAGATCAACGAACGGGTCGTCGAGCTCCTCGCCGAACGACAGGCCGTCGTCGATGAGCTCTGTGACCTGAAGGCCGACGCCAATCAGACCGTTCGTGATCCCGAGCGAGAGGCCGAGTTGCTGGCCCACGTTCGGTCGGTGGCCGAGGAGGTCGGCCTTCCGCCTGACCTCGCGGAGACCCTCTTCGAAGAGATCTTGGAGCACTCCGTGCAGCGCCAGCGCCGCCAGCGCGCGGAGGCGCATCGGGAGGAGCCCGGCACGCGTCCCGAGCCCGAGGAGGGTCCGGGCGCTGCCCGCCTGTCCGAATCATGGCAGTAGCCCACCGGGGCCGGACGCTACCGGTCCGAATCTCCCGGCTCCGACGGGCATTCGAACTGGGGATGTTCTCGCAGAATTAGTTTCTCTCCGCGCGCCATGAACGCTCCCTCGAATCGCCCGGACTTTGTGCCGGAATACAACAAGCCGGACGCGCCCGGCCTCCACATGCAGTTCGACAACACGGTCTCGCTCTACCACGTCGTTGAGGGGGACGACGATTTCAAGACCGCGGCGCAGAACATCTTTTCCCTCCTCACGGAGGCGCAGGAGAAATTTCCGGATTGGCCGCGCGTCTTCTACCTCGACATTGAAGGCCATGTGCGGGACGACGGGCGCCTGACAGAGGACATGGTGGAGCTCCAGCAGGAGTTTCTCATCGCCGCGATGGGCAAGTTTTTCACCGCCCTGGCCCTGCCCCTGGTCTCCGTCGTCAATCCGGACGATCAGGTCAACGACCTCCCTGACGAGCTCGTCTTGCAGCCCCCCGATGCGGAGCTCCCGAACGACACGGCGTGGCCGAAAGAATGAAGCCTCCGCCCCGAGTGTATGCCGGAGGGGGAGCGTCCCCGCAAAGGATGAACTCGTCCTGCACTCACGGTGTGGAGGTCCTGGATGTATCGAAAGAAATAAAAGAAACGCCTGGGGGCGTAGAACTTCTCATCGCGGCCTCCGTGAAAAAGCCGGTCTCTGTTTGAAATCTTCCACGTCCTGTTGACGAGGAAGAACGACTCCGGACGGCGCGAGGATCTAGTTCCCAATGTAGGAGCGGACGAGACACAGGAGACTCAAGCCCTCCCTTGCCCAGCCCGACCGTGCAGAAGAAGCATGGCTTCTACGTGGGGCCTACGTGTTGGCTCTTCGTCGTTGGCTTAAGGCAAGACCGTACACGGGGGCTTTCCCGGGAGCCGGAATGTTTTCCGTCCCGGCCGCTCCCACCTATGGTCACTCCCACCTATCATAGGTTTTGGACAAGGGGCGACAGCGCTCCCCGAGCGCAAATCTGATCCGAGCGATCCCCCCTCGAATGTTTCGGCGTCATCGACATACGCAAACATGAAATACCTGATCACCGGCGGTGCAGGATTTATCGGCAGTCACCTGACCGATCGGCTCATCGAGCAGGGCCATCACGTACACGTGCTCGACAATCTCTCCACCGGACGGCTCGGTAACGTTCGCCACTGGGTCGACCACAGCCGATGTACGCTCACCATTGGCAGCGTGCTGGACAATCACACCCTCGGGCAGTGCATTGCCGAGTGTGATCGTGTTGTACACCTAGCGGCGGCTGTCGGGGTGGAACGCATCATGGACCGCCCCGTCGATACGATCTTGACGAACGTGCGGGGCACGGAGAACGTGCTGGAGCTGGCCCGCCATCACCACAAGAAGACGCTCGTGGCCTCGACGTCGGAGGTCTACGGAAAGGCGATGAGCAAGAACGGCGGCGGACCGTCGCTCGGGGAGACGGACGACCTCACGCTGGGGGCAACGACGAAGCGGCGGTGGGCGTACGCCTGCTCGAAGGCGATGGACGAGTTTTTGGCGCAGGCCTACCACGACGAGCACGATCTCCCTATCCTCTGCGTCCGCTTTTTTAACACCGTGGGGCCCCGGCAGTCCGGCAACTACGGGATGGTGGTGCCCAGCTTCGTGGAGCGGGCCCTGGCCGGAAAGCCCCTGGAGGTGCACGGGGACGGGACGCAAACCCGCTGTTTCGTGCACGTGGCCGACGCAGTGCGGGCCGTAACGCAGCTTTTAGACACACCGGCCGCCGAGGGAGAGGTCTTCAACGTGGGCCGTCCGGAGGAGATCTCAATTCAGGCGCTCGCCGAGCGGATCCGGGCGCTCGTGGACCCCGATCCCAGTATCACCCACGTCCCGCACGAGAAGGTCTACGGAGAAGGGTTCGAAGACATGCAGCGGCGCGTGCCGGATCTCTCGAAGCTGGAGGCCACGATTGGGTACGAGCAGCAGCATTCGATGGACGAGATCCTGCACGACGTCATTGACGACGTGAAAACCCGCCAGACGAACGTTCCCGCTCCAGAACGGGTGAATGGTTCTTTGTGAACCGCGGGCTGGAGGGGCGCTGCTCTGACCAGTGAGCCCCAGGGCAAAATCCCGGAGGAACCGTCGGAGCATGGGCGGGCCAGCTTCCGTAAATCACTCTCAGGCATCGTGTTCACTTTGACCTTCCCCTTCACGCCATGATGTTGGCCACCGCCATTCTCCAGGAATCCGCTTCCTTCCAGGCCAGCGCCCCGATCGGAACGGGGCTTGAGTGGCTCACCCTCGGCTCGGTTCTGATCCCCGCTGTCCTTCTTGTCTTCCTCGTGTACTGGGGCGTACAGGAGACTGTCTGATACGGATCGGCCTGATGTGGATGGGCAAAAGATCGAGGCCATCCCCTCCTGCCGTGGCGTTCCCGCGCCCTCAGCGGAGCCCATTGGACGCATCGAGTTGCAGGAGCGTTGGGGCTGCGCGGGTCCCCAACCGTACGCGGACGAACAGTTGAAACCGGCCCGTATCCGTATCGACACAGAAAAAGCCCATGCCGCAGTTCGGCACGGGCTTTTTGTCTGCAAGGGGACGAAAAGCGGAGTGGTGCTACACTGCCCCGCAGGAAGAACAGTCCTCCGACGACGCGGCGCTAAAGGTCGTCGCAGTCGTTCTCGAGAGCGTGGTTTGCCCGAGCTTCATAGTCGCCGTAGGCAGCATTGTTGAACGTCCTGCAGGCGGTGGTTTTGTCACCGAGCGCCATCTGCGACTCCGCAATGTAGTAGTGATACTTTGCGGCGTCGCTGCGGCTTCCCTGGTGCATGTTGAGGCCTCTCCGTGCGGTCTGAATGGCCTGGGCGTGTTGACCGTTGCGATGCAGAGCCAACGCGCGATAGAATAAGGAATTTGCGCTCGGGTCCGCATACTCGCGCATCTGATCGAGAGCCTCGAGAGCGGCGTTAATCTGCGCCTGCGATGAAGTCTCGCCTTGCAAGGCCTCAGAGGCCCTGGAGATAAACTCCGCTCGAATGCGTTCGGTAGCACGACCCGCCACCCGGGTATTGCCCGTCTCATTTCCGATCTCGATCGCCCTCTGGAGAGACTGCAGCCCCTCCTCTGTTCTGTTGGCCCCGAGGAGAGCAATGCCTCGGTTGTAATGGACTGCAGGATCATTGTCTACGTACTGTAGCACCTTCTCATAGTAGTCCAGCGCCGTCTCGTAATTTTCCTCCTTATTGGCGGTCGTCCCCGCCTCCTTTAGGCTCTTTACGAGAAACTGCTGGGACATCTGAACTGCTTGGTCCCACTGAATCTCCTCTGCCATAGTCAAGGCCTGCTCGAAGATGTTGGACGCCTCTTCATAGTTGCCGGACTGAGCCGCACTTTTGCCCTCGTTGAACAGTTTCTGGACTTTCTTCTTCTGGGCTCTCTTCGCGTCGCTTGACCCATCCTGAGCAACAGCGGGGGACACACCGAACTGAACTGCGAACAGGCCGAGGAAGGCCACGACGATCCAGCAATTCGCGAATGGGTGGTGGGGCCGGTACGTATTCATGGCTATCGGGTAGTTAGAAGAGAGAGTGTACGGCAGAGCCTCAAAACGTAAAGTCGCCCTATTCTTTTGTTTCCGGTACGTCAGGGGAGGCGCTCCTCCCAGGGGGACTCCGAAGCAGTCCGCAGCGGGCCGCAAAGTAGCGGCGAGTCCGGTTTTCCCCCGAAGAGCGCCCCTCGTGTGTTCTGCGTGACGGGCGGTCCACCGGCACTTGCGCCGTTGGCCGCAACCGGCGCGATCCGTTAGAGTGCAACGCCTATGCCGGAATAGAAAAGCACGGGCGAACCGCACGTTTCAGGAAGGACGTGGGGGAGGGGCCGAGAGCTGCTTGTTCGGCTTCGGGGGCCGACATTCACCTTGTACCCTCCGGAAGCGCTTGTGAAAGGCTCAAATTGAAAAATCCAGTAACAGAGACTTGAAGGAGTGACAGTTCGAAAGGCGTGGTGGGTAGTGCGCAGCGTTGTATAGAATCTGAGACACCCGGCAACGCACGCTGAGCGGTGCTTATTCTTCATCGGAACGGCCCTTAGCGATTCTCCGAAAGACGCCAGCTCTGCCCGGCAGGCCCGTACCGGGTGCGTTCTAGGGCAGAAACGGCGGCGCGCAGAAAACCGAGGGGCGTGCCGCTCAAACAGAGGGGCGGGGGCCTCCTCGAGAACCGTCACTGGCATTCCCCCGCCGTACTCGTTATTGTTACTCGGGCCACACCAAAGCTGCGTGCTGACGCGTGGTGCCTAGTCAAATAGTGGCCTGCGATTCGTTTCCCTCTCATCCGCAACGCATCCCTCACACCCATGAAACTCATCGTTCCCATGGCGGGGCGGGGCACCCGCGTTCGCCCCCACTCTCACGTCCCCCCCAAGCCGCTCCTTAAGGTCCGAGGCCGGAGCATCGTCGAGCGCATCGTAGATACCTTCTCACGCGTCCTTCCGGCGCCCCCTGAGGACGGCGTGTTCGTCCTCGGCCCCGATTTCGGACGTGACATCCGAGACCAACTCACAGAGCTCTGCAACGAGCGAGACATCACGCCGCATTTCCCGGTTCAGGAGGAAGCCCTCGGCACGGCCCACGCCGTCGGGTGCGCGGAGGAGCATCTGCAGGGCGAGGGCGTCGTCGTCTTTGCCGACACGCTCTTCGATCTGAGGGAGGAGGTCACCCTCGGCGACGCCGACGTGAGGGCCTTCGTGCGGGAGGTCGACGATCCGCGCCGATTCGGCATTGCCGTCCGCGACGGCGACCAGGTGACGGAGCTTGTCGAAAAGCCCTCTGATCCGGTCTCCAACGAAGCGCTCATCGGCATCTACTACATCCGCGAGCTGGACAAGATCAGGGAGGGCATCGATTACCTCATCGAGAATGACCTGAAGGGGGCCGGGGGGGAGTATCAACTGACCGACGCTCTCGACCATCGCCTGCAGCAGGGCGACGTATTCACAACGACCGGGGTGGACGCCTGGATGGACTGTGGCACTATTCCGGCGCTGCTGAACACGACTGGACGCGTGCTGGAGCGTGAATCCGACGATCTCCGTCAGGGCACCGTCAAAGACAGCGTCGTTCACGATCCGGTCTACATCGGCCCGGACGCGACTGTCAAGAATGCGGTGGTGGGCCCGCACGTCTCGATTGAGGAGGGAGCGACCGTCGAGAACGCGGTAGTGCAGGATAGCATCGTCTTTGCCGGGGGGACCGTGGAGAACGCGGTGCTGGCCGACTCGGTCGTAGGACGGCACGCCGCAGTCGATCAGCAGGTCCGGAGCATCAACGTCGGCGATCACTCGCAGATCAATGTGGAGTTGCGCAGCTGAAGCGCGTGTGGGCGTTTGTGCGTGAGGGCGTTGGGGGGGGCGCTGTGCTGCGAGCGATGGACTGCGCTGGGGATTGGGGAAGGGGGCGGGTGGGCACATGGATCGCTCGTTGTGTGGATTCTGAGTGGACCTCGTGGGCTGAACGTGCTGAGGGCGTTACGAATGCTCTTTGTTGGAGCAGCCGACCCGGCTCTTCGTTAGGAAAATGCGCCCGTAATCGGGGACATCTTGCTCCCAGAACGAATCCCCGCAGCCTTGGCTCGTGATACGTGGGGAGTGAAACGTGAAGCGTGAGGCGGCGATGTCCGTGGTTCACGATTCACGCGTTTTCCCGAGTCCTCCCTCCACCTTCTCCCCTCCAAAGTTCCCCTATGGAGACGTATCCTGACGCACTGGAAGAAAAGCTCGGCTTCGATGTCGTGCGCGACCGCCTGTCGGCCCGCGTGCAGAGTCCGTTGGGCCAGGAGCGTCTCGATTCGATGCAACCGGGTCGATCAATAGACTGGCTGCGGGCCGAGCTCGACCGGGTGGAGGAGCTTCAAGGCGCCTTCCGGTACGGCGACTCGGTGCCCCTGAGCCCGATGTACGACTTTCGGGACGCGCTGCGCCGGGCCGGCCCCGAGGATGCGTACGTGGACCCGGAGGACCTGATGGCTATTCGCGAGACCCTTGTTACGCTCTGGCGCCTGAAAAAACACTTCCGAGCGCGCACGGAGGACTACCCGCGGCTGGCTCATGCCGTGGATCGCATCACGCCCCTCCCGGACCTCGAAGAGCACGTCGCCTCGATTCTCGACGAAGACGCGTCCATTCGGGACGATGCGTCTCCGGAGCTGCAGCGCCTGCGCCGCCAGATCCGCACGCGGGAGGAAGAGCTCCGCAAGACGCTCGACAAGGCGCTGCGTCGGGCCGTGCAGGAGGGCCACGCCACTGGCGAACAGGCCACCATCCGCGGGGGACGCATGGTCATTCCGGTGCGGGCGAGCGCGAAAGGGAAGGTGGAAGGGTTCGTGCACGATCGGTCCGCCAGCGGGCAGACCGTCTACATCGAGCCCACGGCCTGCCTAGAGCTCAACAACGAGGTGCGGGAGCTCAAGAGCGCGGAGCAGGCTGAGATTGAGCGCATCCTCCGCGACGCGACTGCCCACGTGCGCGCAGAGAGCGACCCGATCGAGGTCAACCTGAAGGTGCTCGCACAGTTCGACCTGCTGCGGGCGAAGGCCCGCTTCGCCAATCGCCTGGACGCCGTGGTGCCCACGCTCAATGAGCAGGGCCGCATCGAACTCCACGAGGGGCGAAACCCGGTCTTACAGCTACACTTCGAGGGGCTCGATGAGGGCGGCGAGACCGAAGGGCGGGCCCCAGGCGAGGACGCGATTCCGCCGCGGGAGGTGGTGCCGCTCGACCTTGAGCTCGGCAACGACTTTCGCACGCTCGTCATTACCGGCCCCAACGCCGGAGGCAAGACCGTGGCGATGAAGACCGTGGGCCTGTTCTCTCTCATGCTGGCCTACGGGCTCCCCCTCCCGGTGGCGCCCCACTCCTCGTTTCCCCTGTTCGACGAGATCGTGGCGGACATCGGCGACGAGCAGTCGATTCAGGACGACCTGTCCACCTTCAGTTCGCACGTCTCCAACCTCCGGCACATGCTCGACGCGGCGGGCGGCAACTCGCTCGTTCTGATCGACGAGGCGGGCACCGGCACGGACCCGGACGAGGGGGCCGCCCTGGCGCAGGCGGTGCTGGAGCGGCTGACGGAGTCCGGGGCGCGCACCATCGCCACCACCCACCACGGGACGCTCAAAACGTACGCTCACGAAACAGAGGACGTGGAGAACGGCTCGATGGAGTTCGACCAGGCCACCCTGCGGCCGACCTACCGTTACCAGGAAGGGGTGCCGGGGTCCTCCTACGCCTTCGAAATCGCTAAGCGCATGGGGCTGAACGACGATCTGTTGGAACGGGCCCGCAACTTGGCGGGCACGCAAAAGACAGCGATGGAGGATCTCATCTCGACCTTCGAGAAGCGCACGCAGCAGCTCGAAGACGAGTTGTACGAGGCCCGTAAGGCCCGTGAGAAGGCTGAGGCCGAGCAGCAGCGCTACGAAGAGAAGGTGCAGACGCTGGAGAAGGAGCGCGACGAGTTCCGCCAGCAGGCGCTGGAGGAGGCCGAGCGCATCGTCGACGAGGCCAATGCGCGCATCGAAAACACCATCCGGAAGATCAAGGAAGCCCAGGCTGAGTCGGAGGCGACGAAGGAGGCCCGCCGGCGCCTAGAGGACTACAAAGCCGATCTCCACGAGCGGCGGGAAGAGACCGCGTTGGGCGCCGCAGAAGAGGCGCCCCAGGCCGAAGGGGACGGCGGGCCGCGTACAGCCCCGACCGAGCCGATCGAAGAGGGAGACCAAGTCGTCGTCGACGACGGATCGACGGCCGTGGAGGTGGAAGAAATCGAAGATGGGGAGGCCCGCGTGGTGATGGGCTCGATGCATATGCACGTTCCGCTCGACCGCCTGACCCGCGTCGACGGGCCGAGCCGCAAACCGGAGGAGCAGACCGGCGGCGGCACGGACATGGCGGCGCTGGAGGCACGCCCCTCGATCGACGTGCGGGGCGAGCGAGTGGACGATGCCCGACAGCGCGTGCAGCACTTCCTCGATGACGCCGTGGCGGCCGAACTCGACACCGTCGAGATCCTGCACGGCAAGGGCACTGGGGCGCTACGCACTGCCCTCCATGACATGCTCGCCGACCGACCGGACATCGTGGACCACCGGACGGCTCCAATCGAGGAGGGCGGCGCCGGGGTGACGAAGGTGGACCTCGGATAGGCGTATGGGCGTGTGGGAGTAGAATTCACTCTCTTTCTTCGACCTGTACACAACAAACGCCCATACCCCCACACGCAAGCACGCCCACACGCAACGACCGGTTTGTAGCTTCGTGGTCGGACATTCCGCATCGCCGGTTTTTCCTCAGTAGCACTCTGCCCGATGGCCCACATTGTCGCCACCCGTCCCCTGATCGAACAGGGGCTGTCCGGGTTGCGTGATTCCCACACCGTCACGGTTTGCGATCCCCCGGACGGAAGCGCCCGTTCCGTCAACGAACTCATTGCCCTCACCGACGGGGCCCACGTGCTCCTCTCAATCCTCGCCGATCCGGTCACGGAGCGGCTGTTCGAGGCGCGGCCCGCCCTCCGACTGGTAGCGCAGTACGCCGTGGGCGTCGACAACATCGACCTGGACGCCGCGGAGGCCCACGGGGTGGCCGTCACGCACACGCCGGGCGTGCTGAGTGATGCGACCGCCGACATGACGTGGGCGCTGCTGCTGGCGGCGGCCC
>PXTN01000123.1:37400-39129 GCA_003022565.1 Bacteroidetes bacterium QS_3_64_15
GCCCCGCCGCGTGCCCGCAGCGGACCAGTACGTGCGCGACGGGCGCTTCGAGCGCTGGGAGACGACGCTCCTGATGGGCACCGAACTGGCCCGCAAGACCATCGGCATCGTGGGACTCGGTCGGATTGGAGGGGCAGTGGCCCGGCGCGCCCTCGGCTTCGGGATGGAGGTGGTGTACCACAATCGCCGTCGGGCCAACCCGACCCTCGAACGTCAGACCAGTGCCCGCTACGTGGAGTTCGACGAGCTCCTCGAGACCAGCGACGTCGTCTCGCTGCACTGCCCCCACAACGAGGACAGCCACCACCTTATTGACGCCGCGGCGCTAGCGAAGATGAAGTCGTCGGCGCTGCTCGTCAACACGGCCCGCGGCCCGGTCGTGGACGAATCGGCGCTCGTAGAGGCACTAGCAGACGGCGAGATTGCGGGAGCCGGGCTGGACGTGTTCGAGGAGGAGCCCGACGTACATCCCGGCCTCCTGGAGCAAGACCGGGTCGTGCTTGCGCCCCATCTGGGAAGTGCCACGACCGAGACCCGCATGCGCATGGCACAGATGTGCGTGGCCTCTATCGAGGCGTTTCTGGACGATGCCGAAAACGTACCCCACCGGCTCGTATAGCGGGACAGAGCAACGTGCACGGCCCTCCATTGATCGGTGCGGTAGACGCCGATGTGTGGGACGCCGGACGATCCGGGCGGTCGACGAGGCTCGCAGCCCCGGAGAGCAAAATCGGCCCGGTTTTTGCGAATGCGTGTCAGTGATTTCCTCATCTTTCTCGACCCGCCGGTCGGCGTTTCGAAATCATGTCGCTCCCCCGACTGTCGTTGGTGCTCCTGTTGATTGGAATTGGGGGATCCCCTTCCGTTGTTCAGGGGCAGGTGCCGGATTCCGTCGCGCAGGCGTCAGACTCAACAGACGGGGGCATGTCCGCGGTCGCACGGCGGGTGGCAGGAGCTTTCTCGGAGGGGAATGCCAACCGTCTTCTCAAGCCTTCCGCCGATCGGATCGAGATCAGTCTCTTCGGGGCCCGCACGTTCTACAGCAGCGCGCAGGCTTTGTACGTCTTGCGGGAGTTCTTTCGGCGCCACACCCCCCGTCGGTTCGTGGTTGGGGACGTGATGGAAACCGGCACGAGTTGCTTCGTACGAGGAGAGTACGAACAGGGCCGGGTTGGGCGGCCGCTTCAGGTGTACGTCCGGCTCGATCGGCCGGAGGGCAAAGCCCCCTGGCACCTTCGGGAGGTTCGTATTGAGGACTCGTCCGACTGAATAGGCCCCCGGATGGGGCCGGGACGAACGCAGAAGGTGCCGCACCGGGCGGCCACCCGTCGGAGGAGGATCAGGACGAGCGCCCGCTTCCTCTGTGGACTCGCCTTCTTCGTTGCGTGCGATGAACCGCTGGCCCCATACACTGCGACAGCATCCATGGGCGTGGGGCATTGGTCTCGGATTGGCTCTGGCCGTTCTCGTGACGGTCGTCGTTCGGACCTACGCCGTTCGGGCCGTCGAGGCCGACGCGGAGGCCCGGCAGGAGGCGGTCGTCGAGACGGCGCTCGCTACGATTGACGACCGATTCCAGTCGCTCCGACGGGAACTCCATGGACGGGCCCGGGGCGTGGCTGCCGACTCGAACGTTGCGGAGGGCCTTCGGACGTGGCGCGAACGAGAGAAGCGCCTGCCCACGCTCACGCAGCACGTCGTGGGGCTCAAGACGGGTCCCCACACGACC
>PXTN01000123.1:39156-78922 GCA_003022565.1 Bacteroidetes bacterium QS_3_64_15
ACAACCGTCGTTGAAGACGGGAATGGACGATGGGCCCTCGCGGCCTGGACCCCCGTGAAACGAGGGGGGGACGTGCTTGGAACCGTTCGGGTTGTCCGCGTCGTCCGGTATCGACCACCGGTACAGAACCGATACGTGGGGACCCGGAGTCTGGAAGATCGATGGCGTCGACACACGGGCGAGCTGGTTCGGGTGCGATGGGCCTCCACGCCTCCCCGCACGCCGCACCGTGCGCTTCGTGGAGTTGACGGAGCGATCCTCGGATACGGGACCGTCGATCCCCCCTCTCCGGACCGTCTGGTTGAACGAACGGACTCCTTCTACACCGATCTCCTCGTGGCCTGGGTCGTCGGTCTGGTCGGCTGGGGGCTCAGCCTCGTGGTGCTTTGGTACCTGCGCCTTGCCCGGCGCGAGGGCCTGCGTCGGCACCGACGGGCCCGGAAGGCGGCGGCGCAGCGTCTAGTCGTTGTGGCTCTCCTGGCTATCGGGGCCCGCTACGCGATGTTGTCACTCGACGTGCCGGCCCGATGGGCGGGGGGCGGCACAGGACTGGACCCCCTCTTCGACCCGACGTACCTGGCGTCCACCATCGGTGGGGGAATCTTTCGGTCCATCGGAGACCTGCTCCTCACGGGACTGTGGGCGGGCGGCCTCGCCGTGGCCCTGGGGATTCTGGCCCGTCACTATCGGCCGCGGGCCGACGCGCTAAGTGAACTCCCAACGGCCTTGCGCACGTATGCGCCGAAGGAGCCGCATGCTGCCCACTTTCTCGGCATTCTCGTCGGGCTCGTGGCGGGGAGCCTAGGGGGGATCGTGGCCCTCGCCTCCGTGGTGAGACGGGCTGTGCTCGACAGTACACTCGACTTCTTTTCCCGGACCGGACTGCTTCCGGAGCCGCTCGTCCTCGGGGTCCTGTGTGGCCTGTTCTTGCTGATGGCCGCTGGGATCCTCGTGGGCGTTGGGAGTACGTGGATCGCCCTCCGTCGCCTTCTTCATCGGCGACCGCGCCGCTGGCCCCGGGGCATCGGGCTTGTCCTCGGGACGGTGCTGTTCGGGGGCGGGGTAACGGCACTGTATCTTGGAACGGACGTACAGTCCCTCATCTCGCTGCCGTACACACTGGGAATTCTTGGCGGGCTCGGTGGGGGGGCGGTCTATGGGCTCGTGGGGACCCGCAAGGGCGACGAGATTCTGACGCTTCGGGGACTGTTGGGCGGACTCTTTGCGGTGACCGTGTTGCTGTATCCGTTGCTCTACGCCGGCATGGACGCCAAGCGGCAAGAGCACATGGTCGACGCAGCCCTCTCGTTCGAAGAAGGGGAGGATCCCCGCGTCCTCTATTCCATGCGTCAGGTGCTTCGCTCTGCGTCGGAGACGCTCGCTCCGCCCCTCCAATCCGGCCCCCCGGAGTCTGCGCGGATCGACTCGACTGCCACGCAGCTCGTGCGCCAGTCGTTACTGTCGTCCCTCGACACCTACGAGGTCCGGCTCAGCATGCTCGGGGGCGACGGGGTCGTCCGCCGCCAGTACACCTCTGACGGACGTGTGCAAGAGAAACGCTTCGACCGGACCGTCCGAGACGTCTTCGCAGCCCTCCGGCCTGTCTATGAACGAAGTCCGGGGGCGGTGGTCGAACAGCTTTCCCGAGAGGCCACGGCGCGGCCCTCCGAGCAAAGTCGCTTCCAGTACGCCGGTCTTCTCGGCGTTCCGCCGGGCGCCGACTCCGTGGACACCTGGATCCTCCTTCGGATTGAGCCGAAATCGCTGTTGCCCGGCACCGGCTTCGGGGTCTCCCGCGTGCTCCTGCCCAACGGCTCATTTGGCGACCTTTACGCGGACCTGTCTCTGGCCGAATTTCAGGACGGGACGTTCATCCGCAGCGTGGGCCGCGACTTTGGACGGACGCGCCTCCGGCCCACGGAGCGCGAGGTCCTCCAGGAGCAATCAACCCTGTGGCGTCGGGAGGCCGTGCGGGGGCGTCAGCACCTGACGTACTATCGTCGATTCGCCTCGGACGCCGGGGAATCCTCCACTGTGGCGGGGCGCATCCCCGCCATTCTCGCCTTCGATCACCTCTACTACCTGCTCCGACTTACAGTTGCCGGGCTCTGCGTGGGGCTCCTGGTCTACCTGCTCGGGCTCTACGTACGATACCGTCGAGGGCAGCTACCGGCTTCCCGTGTGCGGTTCCGCAACAAGGTCCTCAACGCCTTCCTCGTGGTCGGCATTGTCTCGATGGTGGCGGTGGGAGTGGTGGGGGTGCGCGTGGTGACCGGCGAGAACGAGCGCACCATCGAGCGCCGCATGCACGAGCACCTCGCCCGCGTAGAGGAGACGCTCGCCCTGGAGGCCCGTCCCGACGAGCGCCTGTGGCACGTGGCCCAGCGGATGGACGTGGATACCCTCGCTGCACGCGTCGGCCTGGACCTTCATCTCTACCAGGACGGACAGCTCATTCGGACGAGCCGCCCGCGCCTTCTCCGCGACGGACTGGTGAACGAACGCCTGTCCGGCAGCGTGTACCACGATCTCTACGACGAGGCGTACCGGTTCGTGACCGCCGAAGCGTCCATCGGCCAGTTTCGGTATCGGGTGGGCTACCAGGCCCTGGTCGACGACGAGGGGCGCCCGCAACTGGTGGTGGGGGTGCCCACGCTCGCGCAGCAGGAGCAGTTGCTGGAGGAAACCTCGCGGACCCTGGCCTACCTCTTCGGGGCCCTCCTCCTGCTGGTCGTGGTCGTCGTGCTCACGGGCATGGTCCTGGCGAACGCCCTGGCCCAGCCCATTGCCCAGCTCCGGCAGGGCCTGAAGGCGGTCGGCAAAGGCCGGTTTACGCGGACCCTCACCGTGGACACGCGGGACGAGATTGGCGACCTCGTGCAGACGTTCAACGAGATGCGCGACCAGCTCGCCGAGAGCCGCCGCAAGCTGGCCCGGCAGGAGCGGGAGCTGGCCTGGCGGGAGATGGCCCGGCAGGTGGCACACGAAATTAAAAATCCGCTCACCCCCATGAAGCTGTCCATCCAGCACCTGCGCCGGGCCTTCGAGCGGGCCGACGACGTGAGGGAATCCTCCGACTTTGCCGAGGTCTTCGACCGCATCACGAGCACGCTTATCGAGCAGGTCGAATCGCTCGTGCGCATCGCCGACGAGTTTTCGACGTTTGCGCGCCTGCCGACTCGCGTGCCCGAGCCGGTCGACCTCACCGAGGTCATTCAGGAGGCTGCGTCGCTCATGGAGGAGGAGGCCGCCAATCATGACGCTCTGGACCTTCATCTTCCCGACGAGCCCGTAGTAGTGGAGGCAGACCGCGAGGAGCTGCGGCGTATCTACATCAATCTTCTCAAGAATGCCCTCCAGGCCATCCCGGAGGATCGCGAGGGGCGCGTGCGGGTCACGGCGCGGCGGACTGGAGAGGGCGACGGGCGTCCCTCAGCCGTGTACAGCGAGGTGACCGATAACGGGATCGGCATCCCGCTGGACGCGCAGGACAAGGTGTTCGAGCCCAACTTCTCGACGAAGACGAGCGGCACGGGACTCGGGCTCGCC
Organism: Bacteroidetes bacterium QS_3_64_15; assembly: GCA_003022565.1. GTDB lineage: Bacteria > Bacteroidota > Rhodothermia > Rhodothermales > Salinibacteraceae > Salinibacter. The sequence continues at coordinate 42,706 of PXTN01000123.1, forward strand.
ATTGCTCAGAAGAGCATCGACGAGTTGGGGGGCGAGATTGACTACGAAACGACAGAGGGGGAGGGCACGACGTTCTGGATTCGGTTGCCTCAGGCGGAGGAGGGATGAGTCATGAGGGATGAGTCATGAGGGATGAGTCATGAGGGATGAGTCACGAGGTTGCGAGTCATGATGAGTTGTGGGGAAGTTCTTGAGGTAGAAGCCGTTCCGCCGGGACGGCTCAGTGCTGCGCATCGGCCTGTGAGTCCGTACAACGGGGATGTCCAGGTTGTCTACGCTGGCTTGGTCGTTGTGCGCGAGTGAAGGGCGTCGATGCGATCGAGGAGGGGCGGGTGGGAGTAGTCGAGCGCGACGGTGAGCGGGTGCGGCGTGAGATTCGAGAGGTTCGCTTCGGCGAGGCGCTTGAGGCCGCTGACGAGCGTCTCGGTCCGGCCCGTGGTGTCGACGGCAAAGCGGTCGGCCTGAAACTCGTGACGGCGCGACCAGGCATTAAGCGGGATCGAGAGCAGCAACTCGACCGGTGAGTAGAGCAGGCCGAAGAAGAGCAGGCCGGTGTAGACGGCGGGCTGGTCGACGTAAAAGGCCTGAAACAGCCCGTCGACCTGCAGGAAGACGGAGAGCAGCAGAAAGAGCACCCCGGTCTGCACCACACTAATCGCAATGCGCTGCGGGATGTGGTGCAGCTTGTAGTGCCCCATTTCGTGCGCCACCACCGACAGCAGTTCGTCCACCGAGAGCTGCTCGACGAGCGTATCGAAGAGCACGATCCGCCGGTTGGACCCGAAGCCGGTAAAGAACGCGTTGGCTTTGTTCGACCGGCGCGATCCGTCCATCACGTACACCTCGTTCACCGGAAACTCGACCTGGCCAGCGTACGAGAGAATTGCCTCGCGAAGCTCCCCCTCCTCTAGCGGCTCGAAGTCGTTGAAAAGAGGCATCAGGTAGCGGGGCGCGAAGAACTGCAGGAGCAGCATCACGGCTGACACTACGACCCACGCGTACACCCACCCGTACGGACCGGTGGACTGGAAGAACCACAGGATGGCGGCCAGCAGCGGCCCCCCGATGGCCACGCCGAGGGCGACGCTCTTGAGCCGATCGAGCACGAATGTTTTCGGGGTCGTCTCGTTGAAGCCGAAGCGCTCCTCGATCACAAACGTAGAGTAGGCTGAGAACGGCAGCGACAGCAGCCCGCGCCCCAGCACGAGGAGGCCGATGTAACACAGGCCCCGCACAATCGGCCCGAGCTCCCACCCGCGCACCAGCGTGTCGAGCCACTCGAAGCCGCCCGCGAACCAGAAGGCCAGGAGCACGGCGAGGGCGAAGGTGGAGGAAAGGAGTCCAAACCGGGTGCGCGCACGGGTGTACGCCTGGGTCCGCTCGTACTCCTCTTCGTCGAACGTGTCACGAACCTCCTCCGGCAATGCCGGCTGGAGGTGGCGGATGTTGAGGAGGTCCGAGACGAGGTTCAGTCCGTATTCGACCAAGAGAGCGCCGAGGATGATGATGGCGTATGTGTTCACAGACGCTAGGGGGCAGATTACTGAGAGATCAATGGATCGAGGCGTTCTGCGCTCTCCCACACACCAGCGTTTCGAAGGGAGGCCAGGAGATATGGACGAGCGGATGCAGGGGCGGGGCAGGCTGCTTGCAAGATTTCTTCCACCGCTGTTCGTCACACTCGCTCGTGCCCTTCACGAATTGCACTCACAATTTGCTCGCGGGTGATCGAGGTCTCGACGTGGCCCACGTCGAGCGGGGACTTGTCCTGATCCTGTTCTGACATGGTGGTGATCGAGACGTTCCTCTGCTCCAGTGCCGGTTCGGAACTGCTATGATTGACGCCGTTCCAGTTCCGCCTACGAAAGCTAAAGGGAATTGATGTGCAGTTTTGCTCAACTGATTGGAACCGAGAGAAATTTATCTGAACCGCTGTGGCGGCCGGGACGTAGGTTGACTGTACATCCTTTTCCATGGGACACGATCAGCGATGCAGGTCACTTTTGAGTTCCCGGATGACCTTGACCTCGATGAGCGTGAGGCACGACAAGTCTTCGTCACTGCCCTCTACGGGCAGGGACAGTTATCTGAAAAGGAGGCGTGCGACGTGCTTAATGCTTCGCGGCGTGAGTTTCAGGATCTGCTCGAAAAACTCGGGATTCCTTACATGACGGCGGACGAGTCCTCAGCTCGCGCTGAGGTGCGGGCCGCGGAGCGCTGGCGCTCGTGAAGAAGCGAGAGGTCGTAAGCGATACGGGACCGCTCATCTCTCTTGAACGGCTCCCCGACGGACATCAGTGGATGCAGGAGCTCTACACCGGAATTGTCATGCCTCCGAGCGTAACGGATGAGTTGCTCGCTGACCGTGGACGCATCAATCAGAGGGTTTTCGACACAGTTCGGCCTCAGCTTTGAGCCTCACGCTGTTGGGACGGGCCTCGTCGGTCATCGCCTACACACATCGGCTTCTACTCGGCCGCAAGGACCGCCACCTGATCCGCAGGCAGGGACTGTAGGTCGAGCGCTTCCTGTGCCTCAACGGTGGTCCCCGTCAGCACGTCCGTCCACGTCCGATTGGCGAGCGGATCGGCGAGCGGAATCGTCGCCGGAGCGTCGGGGTCTCGGGTGAACGGATGGCGGGCCACGACCGTGAGGAGGGCCGAATCGGGGCCGTCCTCCGAACCGGTGAAGCGGCCGAACGCGAGCCAGTCGTCCGCGCCCGGTCCTTCCGTCGCAAGATCCACGTAGTGCTCGGTGGCCGCGTGGGTCGGATGGGCGCGGCGCCACCGCAGCAGACGGGCCGTAAGGTAGAGGTAGGCGCGCGGGTTGGGTGCGTCGAAGAGGGAGCGAACCGCATCGACGGTTGGCTCGTCGAGCAGCGGGACGAGGGCGTCGAGGGCGGATCGGCGGGCGTCCCAGTCCACCGGGCGGCGGTTGTCAGGGTCCACGAGCGAGAGGTCGGCCAACTCGGTACCGCGGTATACGTCCGGCACGCCGGGGGCCGTGCATTTCATGGTCAGCTGGCTGAGGCGGTTGGCGAAGCCGGCCTTGGCGAGCTGGATGGCAAATGGGTTGAGAAGATCCGGCGTCTCCGGGTCGGTCGTGACGCCCTGCACGAAGGCCGCCAGGTCGTCCTCGTAGTCGGTGTTCGGGTTGATCCAGCTCGTCTGCTGCTTCGCCTCGCGAGCGGCCTTTTCCATGTAGTCCGCGAGGCGGTCGGCCAGATCTGCCCGGGCGTCGGCGTCGCGGGGCGTGCCGTGGGTATCGGTCCAGAGCGCCGCCAGCGTCTGGTAGAACAGGTAGGCGTCCTTGTCCGACGGCCCGTGCGGGCCGCGATGCGTTTCCCCAAGATCCGACAGCGTCTCCACGACCTCGGCCCAGCGCTCCGGCATCTCTGCAATGGCGAGGAGCCGCATTCGGGTGTCGGCGCCGCGCTTGTGGTCGTGGGTGGCGGTGGTGAGGAGGGCCTCCGGGTACTCGCGCGCCCGAAATCGATTGCGGGCGTGGACGGCGTGATCGTGGACGCCGAACGAATCGGGCTCGCCGCCCACTTCGTTGAGGGCTGCGAGCGGCACGTGGCGGTAGAGGGCCGTGTCCTCGATGCCTTTGGCCGCCACGGGCCCGGTGTACTGCTGGAGGCGGCCCACCCAGTCCTGCTGGGCCTCGTGCAGGTCTTCTCGCAGCTCGCCCAGGATGGCCCGTTCCACGAACTGGTAGACCGTCGGCTCGGTCGCGGGATTGCGCTGCAGGGCGCGGTGGGTGGCTTCCTCGATCACCGTCCGGGCCGTGTCGGGGGCGTGGGGGAGGAAGGTGCGGTACCGGTCGATGGCAGCGATCACCTCCCGGAGCGCTTCACGCAGGGCCGCGAGGGTGACGTCGCGGGTGTGATAGTCGGCCTCCGAGAGGCGATCGAGCTCGTAGGCCAGCCGGGCCAGCTCGCTGGAGAGGGTCTGCTCGATCACGAGCAGCTTGCTGCGGTAGACGGTCGTCTCGTAGCTCGGCGCATCGGGCACGGCGCGGCGGTAGGTGCGGCGCAGGGCCTTCTCGTGGTCCGTACGCAGCAGCGCCCCCATCGCGTCGTTCAGGAAGTCGTAGCCGGTGGTTCCGTCGACCGGCCAGCCGTCGGGCAGCGTCTCGCGGGGCGCCAGAATCTTCTCCACCCAGATCCGATCGGCGCCCAGGTCCTTCAAGCGGTCGAGATACTCGTGCGGATCGAAGAGGCCGTCGATGTGATCGATGCGCACGCCGTCGATGCCCTCCTCCGCCAGCAGGTCGCCGAGCAGGCGGTGGGTGCGCCAGAACACCTCCTCGTCTTCCATCCGAAGGCCCACGAGGTCATTGATCGTGAAGAAGCGGCGATAGTTGATTTCGCGCCCCGCCGTCTTCCAGTACGCCAGGCGCCAGTGTTGCTCCTCCAGCAGTTCGTGAAGGGCGTCGCGATCGAGCTGGTCGTCCAGCGCGTCCGCGTCGAAGGACACGTCCACGGCGTCGAGGCGGCGGCACAGGGCCTCGGCCCGCTCGCGGGCGTCCGCGTCGAGGGCGTCAAACGCGTCGCGCACGTCCTGCAGGTCGAAGTACGCGTCGGTGCGTTCGAACTCCGGCAGCAGCGCGTCGAGGATCGGTGGGTAGGTGCGCGGGCTGAGCGCGAAGCGGTGCTCGTAGTAGGTGGCGTAAAAGCGCCCGTCATCGTAGGACAGGCCGATGTCGCCGTCGTCGAGCACCGTGCCGTAGGTGTCGCCGAGAAACGGGAGCAGGATCTTGCCCTGGAGCTCGGGCTTGAGGGGCGTCCAGTCGATGTCGAAGTGGTGCGCGGAAGCCGAGTGGCGGCCGTAGGCGAGCACGTCCTGCCACTCTTCGTTGGCCGGGCCCACGCCGGCGTGGTTGGGCACAAAGTCGAGCACGATCCCGAGCCCCGCCTCTACCGCCGCTTCGCGCAGCGACTCGAAGCCCTCGCGTCCCCCGTAGGCCTCGCGCACCCGGTTGTGGTCGATCACGTCGTAACCGTGCGTGCTGCCGGACCGCGCCTCGGTGATGGGGGAGAGGTAGAGGTGGCTCACGCCGAGCCGGTCCAGGTACGGAATGAGGGTCTCGGCTTCGGCGAAGCCAACGTCGGGGGTGAGCTGGAGGCGGTAGGTGGCAGTCATCAGAAGGTGCGACTCAGCAGAATGGGGCCTTGAGGACACCGAGGCGCATCCAATTCGGAAGGCATTGCGGTGTCCTCACGAATCGACTCGATAATCTCGAGAGGGGGAGGCAACACGATATCATTCCCAAGGATCTCGACGGAGCCGTAGGCCTAATTCGACGAGTGGACCGCTGTCAAGATGTTCCCCAAGAACAAAGCCCTCTGTCTTATAACCGAGTGTGACAACGCCCGACACGGGCCAGTCCGAAGACGGCCGCACCGAGGCGGTTGCTTCGATCCGGCCCCCGAGCTCACGGGGGAGAGATTCGGGCGTCGAACGCACTTCGTTGGGGATCACCTGAGGCTGGTACCAGAAGTTAAGTCGCGTACCTACCTCAAGACGGTCGGTGGAAAGGAGAGGATTCGCCTCGAAACCGACCCCGGCGAATTCCATCGTCCATAGCTGATTATCGCGCACGACGAGATGCTCCAGCACCACTTCGGGTCCGAATGGCGCGAGAGAAAGGTGGACGGAGGGGAGGTACTTTGCCGATCCAATATCTAACATCCAGAGAGAGGAAGAGGACGAGCCGCGCCAGAGGTAATCCTGAAGGAGTGCGCGGACGGCCATCCAGGCAAACGGATCGGCGAGGGTGACGAGAGCACGTTTCTTCAGGTCGTCGAGGGTGAGCGACGAACGATCGCGGCCGTAGAATTGGAGTCCGCTAACGTAACTGGCAATATCCCCAATCTTAGATACACCGTCTTCGGGGGTTCCCCAAATGTACGTAGGCGTGTTGAGGTGGCCAGCAAGGCCTAAAAGCGCTTCGTCATATCGCAGGGAGCCACGACGGGCCGCTTGATCTCGAACCGTCTGCCCGAGAACAAGATTTCCGTTCACGCCATTCGCACTCATCCAGGCGTCCTCGAGGCCCCTAAGTCGCGCTCCCGGTGATGGACGGGCCAGTCCGCCTCCCGGACCGTATGGAAAAGGAAGTCGAAGAACATATTCGTCCGCGTGTCCCCCGACATGGCGATAGGCCGCGCCGTGTCCAAACACCTCGTGCTGGCTAAGGGCTGCCATGTACACGAGGGGGAAGTCAATGAGTACGGACCGGGCCATGCGGTACGAAATGCCGATCACCTTCTTGACAGCCGTATTTTCATCCGTCCAGCGAGGGGGAAGGTAGCGGTTTTCAAGGGCAGAAAAACCCCGGTGCACCGTGCTGATGTTTTCCGCACCTGCCCGAGATGAGAAGGCTGGGTCCCAGAGCAGGTCGTGCGAGATCTGCGCATGCGCCATTGATCCCGGCAAGAGGGTTAGGGGGATTGCTACCGCTGTGGCCCGAAGAAGAGTGAGTGGGAGAAACATACAGAATCCAGTTCCCTGCGCGAATGGTGACGGGAAAAGGAAATGCAGTTACATCTTCAACGTAGCGATCTTATGCCGATCAGGGGTTGAACCGCCGAGTCGGCCCTGAGCCACTGCTGAGGGTGATTTGCTTTTCGAGGAGCCGGATTCAACGTGCCTTCAGAGCCTGCAAATGGCGATTCAGCTCAACTCCTGATTCGCATATCTTGTCTTCGACTTGTGATTCAGGTCGTACTAACAGATCTACTATATGCTTGACCTTTTCTCTCACATCCGATTGACCGATGATGGCAGGAAAGCACAGGTGGAAGAGCGCAGCGGAGTCGAAGAATCACTTGGAAGACTGGCGGAAACGCCCCATGATATCGTTTTCGCTAAATTTGAAGAGATTCACCCCAGGAGCACTCGGTCACTGCGTTCCCAGCTCCCTGGCTGCTTCCGCCTGCGTGATGCCGCGCTCTCGGACGGAGCGTTCCAGGGGAGCCATCAGTCGGGCCCGGACACGGAGGGTCTCCGCGTCGCTGCCCTCGAAGCTAAAATCCTCAAAGACGTTGCCGGACGAGTGGGTAATGTCGCGTTCCATGACTGAAGTCGGTTGTAGAAAACCGAAGTTGCAAGGTGTAATCGTTATGCCATGGAGGATGTCCGAGTGCGGACGGCGGACCGCCTCACACGCTGTATTCGGCGGTCTGCGGTCTGCCGTCTGCCGTCATTTCGCCCGCACCACCGCCGCCCCGGACCGCGAGAACGACACCGTCTCCTCGCCGAGCGCAGGCGGTCGCGGGTCGAGCGTGTAGCCGCCCTGCTCGGTGTGCAGCAGCACGGAGGCCTTGGGGGGCAGTTCCATCTCGGCGGCCCCCTCCAGGTTCACGGCCACGTGGACCGGCGGGCGCTCCACCAGCAGCGTCGTGTCGCTCGGGGCCGCCACGCGCATCTCATCGCCGAGCCTCGGGCGCAGGGCCAGCAGGTCGTGGTAGAGGGCCAGGACGCCGTCGTGCGGGGGGCGGCGCGGCTCGTCCCAGTCCAGCACGCTGCGCTCGAAGGTGGCCGGGGCTTGGGGATCGGGCACCTCGCCCTCGAACCCGGAGAAGTCCGCGAACTCCTTCCTGCGCCCCTCGGTCACCTGCGGGCCGAGCTCGTCGTTGTGGTCGGTGAAAAACTGGAACGGGGTGGAGGCGGCCCACTCCTGCCCCATGAAGAGGAGCGGCAGCTCCTCCACCATGCAGATGAGCACCGAGAGGGCGCGGTACGTCGCGGGGGATACGTCGTCGGTGAGCCGATTGCCGGTCGGTCGGTTTCCCACCTGGTCGTGGTTCTGGATGAACACGACGCACTGGGTGCGATCCACCGGACCGGGGTCGGTGCCCCGTGGGTCGTCGAGGTGCTCGGAATGCTCGCCCCGGAAGAACCAGCCGTCGCGCAGGGTCGTGGCGAGGTCGGCGGCCGTGGTGTTCTGGTAGTCGCGGTAGTAGCCCTCCGTGTCGCCCGCCGTGAGGACGCGGCACTGGTGGTGCAGGTCGTCGCTCCAGACGGCGTCGAGGCCGTAGCCGTCCTCGTCGCGCGGCTGCATGAGCCGGTTCAGGTTGCGGTGGTCCTCGGCGATGAGGTGGCGCTCAGGGCCGTCGACGTAATCGTCCACGGCGGCCGACAGCTCCGCCAGAAAGTGCGGCGTGCTCTCGTCGCGGAGGGCGTGGGTGGCGTCGAGCCGGAGGCCGTCCACGTGGTACTCGCGCAGCCAGTGCAGCGCGTTGTCGAGGAAAAAGCGCCGCACGCCCTCGGAGTCCTCATCGTCGAGGTTAATGGCCGGGCCCCACGGCGTCTCGTACTTGTCGGTGAGGAAGGGCGCGAAGGCGTTGGCGTAGGCGCCGTCCGGCCCCAGGTGGTTGTAGATAACGTCCAGGATCACGGCGAGGCCCGTTTGGTGTGCCGCGTCCACGAGGCGGCGCACGGCGTTTGGGCGTCCGTAGGCGCTGGCCGGGGCGAAGAGCGCTGCCGGGTCGTAGCCCCAGTTGCGCTCGCCGGGAAAGTCGTGCACCGGCATCAGCTCGATCGCCGTCACGCCGAGGTCTTTCAGGTACGAGAGCTGCTCCCGCACCGCGTCGTAGCTCCCGGCGTCGGTGAAGGCGCCGACGTGCAGCTCGTAGATCACGAGGTTCTCGCGGGCCACCCCGTTCCAGTTGTCGTCGGTCCACGCGTAGGCGTTCGGGTCGATCACCTCGGAGGGGCCGTGCACGCCCGCCGGCTGATAGCGGGAGGCGGGATCGGGGAACGGCCCGTCGCCGTCCAGCCGAAACTGGTAGCGCGACCCGGGCCTCGCCGCATCGGTGGTGCACTCAAACAGGCCGGTGCCTGTGTCCGACAGGGCGAGGGAGGGTCCGTCGTCGAGCTCCAGGGTGACGGTGTCCGCCGCCGGAGCCCAGGCCCGGAACGTGACGCCATCGTCGTGGGGAAGGGCGCCGTGAACAGGAAAATCGATCATGCCGTTGCGAGAGCGTTGGACGTGCTGGTGTCTGGTCCCCTTCGATGCGAACAGGCGCTGGGGCGCGGGCATCAGAGAGAGTCAATCGTAGCTCGACGCCCGGCCGTACAGGTGGGTAAGCTTTTCCAGGACCTCCTCGTCCTCCTCAGAAAGTTGTTCGGGCGTGAAGCGCCACGCCCAGTTGCCGTCCATGGTCCCCGGAGTGTTCATGCGGCCCTCGCTCCCCAGGCCGATGACGTCCTGCAAGGGAAACACCACGCGGTCGGCCACCGACGCAATGATTGCCCGGACGGCGGATCGATGGATGTCGACGTCCTCCTCATGTTCGGGGAGGTTGAGGTAGGAGCGGGCAAACTCCTTTCCCTCGTCGGAGAGCTCCTCCTCCCACCAGCCCACGGTGGTGTTGTTGTCATGGGTCCCCGTGTAGACGACCAGGTTGCGGCGGTGGTTGTGCGGGAGAAACTCATTGTCGGGACTCCCCCCGAAGGCAAACTGGAGGACGGCCATGCCCGGAAACTCAAACGTGTCGCGCAGGGCCTTTACTGAGTCAGTGATGATGCCGAGATCCTCCGCGACGACGGGCAGTTCCTCGAATTCGTCCTTCATCGCTTGGAAGAAGGGCGCCCCCGGCCCCTCTTTCCACTCACCATCGATGGCCGTGCTGTGATCGGCCGGAATTTGCCAGTACTCGTCGAGGCCCCGAAAGTGATCGAGCCGGACGAGATCAAAGAGTTCGAATGCCCGGCGCAGCCGCTCGGTCCACCACCGATACCCGCGCTCCTGCATGCGGTCCCAGCGATAGATGGGGTTGCCCCAGAGCTGACCTTCCGGACTAAAGTAATCGGGCGGCACGCCGGCCACCACGCCCGGCTCGCCCTCGTCGTCAAGATGAAACAGGTCCTGGTGGGCCCATACGTCGGCGCTGTCGTGGGCCACGTAGATCGGCAGGTCCCCGAAGAGGCGGATGTCACGGGCGCGGCAGTAGGCCTGCAGGGCCGTCCACTGGCGATGGAAGAGGTACTGCCAGAAGATGTGCTTCTCGATCGCCGCGGCGTGCGTCTTTCGTGCGCGGTCCAGCGCCTCCGGCTTACGGTGGGCCAGGGCGGGCGTCCACTCCGTCCACGGTGCCCCATCGTGGGCCTCCTTCAGGGCCGCGTAGAGCGCGTACTCATCCAGCCAGGCAGACTGTGTGTCCCGAAATTTCTTGAGGCGCGTCGCGTCAACGGTCGTCGTGTCGTCTCGAAATCGGCGGAAGGCCGTGCGCAGCACCTTCCGCTTCCGGGGGACGAGACGTGCGTAGTCGACGTGGTCGTTGGGCAACTCCGCGAGGGGCGCCAGTTCCTCGTCCGTGACCAGCCCGTTCTCGATGAGGGGCTGGGGGCTGATCAGGAGGGGGTTGCCGGCAAAGGTCGAGGGGCTCGAATAAGGCGAGGCGCCGGTCCCGACGGCTGTCGGGACCACCGGCAACATTTGCCAGAGGCGCTGATTGGTGCGGGTCAAGAAATCGGCAAACCGGTAGGCGGCCGGTCCGAGGTCCCCAACGCCGTACTCGCTGGGGAGCGAGGTAATGTGGAGGAGAATGCCGCTAACGCGTCGAGAGTCCACAGTGAAAAGGTGGTTTTGAGGCTGACTAGTCAGGGGACATTCCGGTTCGTACGAGCGTCACGGGAGCGGGGAATGGGGAACGGGAGCGTGGGGGAAAGGGAGCGTGGGGGGGCATCCATGCTCTCTCGAACGGTCGGCACCGCATTTCCTCGTGGAAACAGTGGGGCATCGAGGGGGCGTCCTACCGTGAGGCCGCAGCGCATGCGTACGGGAAAAGCGACGGGCTCACTCGCTCGGCTCCCCGATAGATTCGTCGGTGGGGAGGCGGGGGCGTTCGTCGGGATCGAGCCGCGTGTCGGGTGCGCCGGTCGCTGCTTCCACGCGGGAGCGGTACAGCGCCTTAAAGCGCTGGTAGAGGGTGTTGAACTGGGCATCGGCCTCGTCGGCGGGCACGTCGATCACCTCCGGGTACGCAAACGTGGCGGCCCCGGCCGTGTCCACGAAGAGCGTCTTGAGACCGAGGCGCCGCTGAAAGATCGACGCGGTGGCGTGGAAGACGTGGAATTTCTCGACCGGCACGATCCACAGGTAGTGCGAGACCACGCCCCGCCGGATGTAGAAGCCGTCCTCGCTCGCCGCGTACTCGTGATTGCGGTACTGGAGCAGGGCCCAGCCCAGGGTAAGGGGCACGAGGCCGAAGCCCCACCAGGGCAGGGCGACACCGCCCAGATACGGCCACCCGACCGGCCAAAAGTAGACGGTGGGAAGAAGCAGGGCCGTGAGCACGGCGGTATATCGGAAGAACCGACGGCGGATGGTCAACGGCGAGACGTTGGCGAAGGAGTCGGGAAGTTCGAAGGTGCGCACACGGCGGGCCAACTCGAGGAGGCGGTCGCCCCCCGCAAACGGAGCAATCACGCGGTGGCCCTGTTCCTCCACGTTAATGCCGATGGTCTGCACCTTCAACTCGTACCATCCGAAGGCCCGCATGAGGGGATTGGTGCGGAGGATGAGCGTCTGCACCTTGTCGAGCGGAATGGTGCCCTCCGTCACCGTAAAGAGGCCATGGCGCTTACGCAGCTTGTCGCCGTCCAGCCACAGCTGAAAGTCGTAGTAGCGCGCCAGGTGCACGGCAATGCCGCTGATCCATCCCAGGATGACCGCCACGAGGACCGAGGCGAAAATGGCGAGCGCCGGGTGACTGAACATCACTTCCGTAAGCCAGTCCAGACGGTCTGCTCGAATGAATCGCTGGATGAGCGTTTCCGGGTTGAAGAGCTCGAGCACCGAAAAGATGACGGCGAGATAGAGCAGCGAAAAGCGAAAGGCCCCCGATAGCAGCACGCGCCGCAGCGACATGTCGAGCAGCGTCTCGACGTCCGCCTCGTCCTCGTCGGTCGCGTCCGCCTCGGCGTCCGCAGATTCTCGTTGAAACGAGCGGACCACCTGCCGGATCTTGCGGGCCTCGCCCTGGTGCACGTACTCAAGGCTGCCCTCGGTGCTGGAGCTCCCGGCCGTCTCGATCTTTACCTTCGCAAGCCCGAGCATCCGGGCGACGAGGTTGCGCTCGATCTGGGTGTTCTGGACGCGCTCGATGGGAATGCTCCGGTTTTTTCGGTTCAGCACGCCGCTCTGGATGACAATCTGCTTCGGCGTGATGCGGTAGCTGAACCGCCAGTACTGGAGCAAAATAGCCGGCAGGGCGAACAGGCCGTACAGTACGCCCAGCACGAGGGAGGTGAGGTTCTCCGTGGAGCCCGGATTCCGGAGAATGGGGAGCAGGATCACCAGCAGGGCGGGAAGGCTCGCGCCCACTCGCAGCAATAGCGTGAGGGGGTGCAGGCGCTGCGGCTCGTGGATGGCCCCGAGCGTCGCGGCGGCCGGATCCGCTTCGTTCGACGAGAGATCGTCCGCTGAGTCGTCTGTGGACGAAGGATCCGGGGCGGATGCGGCATCTGGTACGGAGGGATTCGGCTCCGTGGGGGAGGACGAGGGGGACGGCATCACACCGGCTCTTCGATGAGGGGATCTTCAAGGATGAAGCGCTTGATCTTGTCCCGAATCTCCTCGGCATCCGGGAGCGGGAGCCCGGGAATCACGACGTCGCTGCTGCGGGACCCGGCCGTGTGGACGACGAGGCGCCCGAGCGCAAACTCGCGCTCGATCAGGTCCTGCGACACGTCGACGTGCTGGATGCGGCGGAGGGGCACCACCGTGCGAACGTGCTTCAGCACGCCGTGCTCCATGTAAATCTCCTCGGGCCGCAGCGCAAAGCCCCACGACTGGTAGCGCAGGCGCGGCCACGCCAGGCAGTACAGCGTCGCCGCCACGAGCACGCCCCCCGAGAGCACGCCGAACGGGAGCCAGGCGTTGGGCGAGAACAGGTGGGTGAGGTCGTAGAAGAGTGCCGGGAGAAAGAGAATCGTCGACGCGCCGGCCATCTTAATCATCCAGATGGTCCGGATCGACGGATCGAGCGATCGAACCGGCTCTCCGGCTGCCACGTCTGCGAGGGCGGCGTCGGAAGCAGGGGCTTCCATAGAACGAGAGGGGGAGCTCCGATGCGCAACCAGTTGCTCAACATATTGAAGCAAGGGAGCCGGTCGAGGTTTCCAGGAGTTCGTTGGGGCGAACGGGAGAACGGGTGATGGGGATGGGTCAGGGGGAGGAATGGTTGGCGACGAGCTGGACGAGGTCTGTTACCACTTCCTCCACCGGGCGATCAGCACTTAGGGTATGGTGGGCTGCCTCGTAGGAGGCGCGGCGCTCGTCCAGTAGCTCCTCGATGCGATTCCGCTGCTCGTCGTGCGGCAGGCGGGTACCGGTGTCCTCTTCCAGCAGCGGACGACGGGTGTCGTCGCCGGCCACCCGCTCCAGGATGGTGTCGACCGGCACCTTCAGGTAGACCACGAGCCCATGCGCCTTGGCAAACGCGCGATTGTCGTCGTCGACGAGGGCCCCGCCGCCCACGGCCACGACGGGGTCGTCGGTCTCGGTCGTTCGGGAAAGCATCTCGGTTTCGAGGGTCCGAAAATAGTCCTCCCCGTCCTCCGCGAACACAGTGGGAATAGAGCGTCCCTCGTGGGCCGTAATGAGGCGGTCGAGGTCGAGGAACGGCTGGCCCAGCCGCGCCGCAGCTCTAGGGCCGACGGTCGACTTGCCACTGGCCATGAAGCCGGTAAGATACACGCGCATAGCAGGTGGGTTGATTTTAAAGTAGAGACGTCCCGCCGGGACGCCTCTACGGAGGATGACACAAGATGAGACTACTCCGGCCCAAGACCGTACGCCCCCACGCCCTCACGCCCAAACGCTCCCGCGCCCAAACGATGCCTCGCTACCGGATGCTCATCGAATACGACGGAACCGACTTCCACGGGTGGCAGATCCAATCGGACGTGTCGACGGTGCAGGGTGCCCTGGAGGAGGCCGTGGAGACCATCGTGTCGTCGGCGTGTCGGGTCACGGGGTCGGGCCGCACGGACGCTGGGGTGCACGCCCGCGGGCAGGTGGCCCACGTCGATCTGCCGAAGGCGCGCGACCCGTATCGACTGCGCGGCTCGCTGAACGGGCTCACGCCCGACGCCATCGCAGTGCGCCAGGTAGAACGGGCGCCGGACGACTTCCACGCCCGCTACGACGCCCGCCGGCGCCGCTACCACTATCACCTCCACACCCAGCCCTGCGCGCTGGAGCGACAGATGCGCACGCGGATTCGTCCCGCTCCGGACTTCGACCGCGTCCGGGCGGCTACGCCCGACCTCCTCGGGCAACACGACTTCAGTTCGTTCTGCCTCACCCAGTCCGACACCGAAAACCGCGTCTGCACGCTCCACCACGCGCGGTGGGTTGAGGAGGAGCGGCGCGGCTTCTGGCGGTTCGAGATTGTCGGGACGCGGTTTCTGCACGGCATGGTCCGGGCCCTCGTGGGCACCCTTCTCGAAATCGGGCATGGCAAGCGGGCGGCCGACAGTATTCCGGACGTTCTCGCCGCTCAAGACCGGCGCGTGGCCGGACCGTCGCTGCCGGCCGAGGGGCTCGTGCTGGAGCACGTTCGGTATGAGCAAGAGGTGCTCAGCCGGCCCGCCGTCTCGTCTCTGCGCTCCGACCTGTAACAGTCCGTCCCCGCCACCCGTGTTAGTGATGTCCGATTCCTGCTGTCCCGCACTCTTCCTCACCAGGCCCAACGTTCCATGGATCTCGATCTCCAAACGGTCATCCGCTGGCTCATCATCGGCGTGGTCGCGCTTCTTGGCCTCAGCCTCCTGGGGGTGCTGGTCAACGTTGCGACTGCGTTGCTCCAGTTCGTCCTCAAGGCGGGCGCGATCGTGCTCGTGGTGCTCCTCGTGATTCGCGCGCTGGAAGGCGTGCGATCGTGACGGCGGCCCCCGCGGACGATCCGGCCGATGTCCGCGGTGGCTTTTCTGCCGGTCACTTCCGACCTTGGGTGCACCCTGGTTGCTTTGCTCACGAACCCGGTGCCCCACTCACTGTGGACACAATTGAAGCTCCATCCCCTCCGTCCGTCGACCCGTCCCCCGCCGCCTACAGCATTCCCGCCGAGGCCCATCTGCTCGAGCAGGTGATCGTGCACACGCCGGGCCCAGAGATGGAACTCGTGTCGCCCGAAAACCGGGAGGACCTGCTCTTCGATGACATTCTCTTCGTGGGGCACGCGCGGCAGGAGCACCTGCTCATGTGCTCGGTGTTCGAAAAAATCGTGGGCCGTCCCGACACGGTGCTTCAGATTAAGGATCTCCTGCTCGACACCTTCGAGGCGGAGGAGGCCGCGCGGCATTCCTTCGTGGAGAAGCTGTGCCGGAGCCTACCGGAGCAAAACCTGGGGGCTGTCGAAGACGAGCTTAAGCGCTTCTCGCCGGAGGACCTGCAGCAGTTTGCCCTCACCGGCCAGTCGGAGCTCCCCATCCGGGCCCAGCCGGTCCCTAATCTCATGTTTACGCGGGACCTCGCCGCCGTGGTGCACGACCACATCATCCTGAGCCACGCCGCGACGGTGGCTCGCACCCGGGAGAGCATCATCATCAACGTCATCCTCCATCATCATCCCCGGTTTGCGCCGCACAGCGACACGGTCATCGAGCTGCCCCCCGGCGTCACCTTCGAAGGGGGCGATCTGCTCGTGGCGAGCCCCGACACGGTCCTCATCGGCCATTCGGAGCGGACCTCCCTCGGGGCCGTCATGGCCATTGTGCACGAGCTGTTCGAGCGCACGCCGGTGGAGCATGTCCTCGCCGTGGACCTGCCCAAGCGGCGGTCCACCATGCACCTCGACACGGTGTTTACCTTCGCCTCGCCGACCGAGGTCATCGTTTTTCCGCCCCTGCTCGAAACCCACGGCTTCGGGTACGCGGTGCATTTTACGGCCGCGGACGGGACGGGCCGCTTCGTCACCGACATGCGCCGCAACCTACGCGACGTGCTCGACGAGCTGCTCGACCGCGACCTCACGTATATCCCCTGCGGGGGCACCGAGCGACTGCACCAGGAGCGTGAGCAGTGGACGGATGGGGCCAACGTGTTCGCGGCTGCACCCGGCGCCATCCTGGGCTACGAGCGCAACAGCCGCACCTTTGAGCGACTGCGCGAGCACGGATACCGGATCGTCTCCGCCGAGAGCTTCCTGTCCTACTTTGAGTCCGGCCAGTTCCATCCCGGGCAGGAGAAGGTTGCGATTCAGTTGGGCGGCACGGAGCTGTCTCGGGGGCGGGGCGGTCCGCGCTGCATGACCCTCCCCGTCTCCCGACACGCTTCCCCCGCGGGGGAATGAGGAGTGGGGAGTTTGGAGTGGGGAGTTCGGAACTGGAAAGGATGAGTTGAAGAGCCTTCCCCAAGTCCCCGCGTCCCAACGTCCCCGCGTCTCCCAATCGCTCCCTCGCCCGTTCTTCCTTTCGCCTACGCCCCTGCACTTCCGCGCTCTCTTTCTCCCACGCCCCCACGCTCTCGTTCCCCCATCCTCCCATTCTCCAAGTAAGGCCTCGAAACTGCCGACCGCGTCTGCAGGTTCAGAAAACGCGTGTGTATCCCGAACCCACTGATTGGTGTTCATGCACGACGTTATCGTCATCGGAGCCGGGCCTGTGGGCCTCGCCTGTAGCATTGAGGCCAAGCGTCGAGGGCTCGATTCGCTCATCATCGAGAAGGGAGCCCTCTGCAACTCCTTTATCGGGTATCCTACACAGATGGAGTTCTTCTCCACGCCCGAGTTGTTGGAAATCGGCGGCCACCCGTTTCCCACGCGCGACTACAAGCCGCGCCGCGAGGAGGCGCTCGACTACTACCGCGGGGTGGCCACGGCGGAAGACCTCGACCTACGCCTCTACGAGCCGGTGACGGACCTGCGGGGCAGCGACGGGCACTTCACGGTCGTGACTGATGAGGCCACCCATGAAACGCGAAAAGTGGTGGTGGCCACTGGCTTCTACGACGTGCCTAACCGCATGAACGTGCCGGGTGAGGACCTCGACAAGGTGCGGCACTACTTCAAGGAGCCCTACCCCTACGCCCTGACGGACGTGGCCGTGGTAGGCGGCGCCAATTCGGCGGTGAAGGCGGCCCTGAACTGCTACCGCCACGAGGCGACCGTGACGATGGTGGTGCGCGAGCCGACCCTCGACGACGGGGTGAAGTACTGGCTCCGGCCCGACGCGGAGAACCGCATCGCGGAGGGGTCCATCGACGCCTACTTCAACACCACCGTCTCGGCCATCGAGCCGGAGACGCTCCACCTCGACACCCCCGACGGCCCCGAGCGCATCGACAACGACTTCGTGCTCGCCATGACGGGCTACCGGCCCAATTACGACTTCCTGGAGCAGCTCGGCATTGCGATCCGCGACGACGAGGCCCGCACGCCAGTACACGACGAGGAGGGGGAAACCTTCGAAACGAACCGCGACGGCCTGTACCTTGCCGGTACCATCTGCGGCGGCTGCAATACGAGCCGCTGGTTCATCGAAAACGGTCGCTTCCACGCCGAGAGGATCATGGACCACATTGCCGTGACCCTCGAGACCGAGCCCGCTGTGGCCTGATGCGTGACGCCTGATGCGTGACGCCTGATGCGTGACGCGTGATGAGTCAGCGAAGGGCATGGGGGCCTCACGTTTCACTCTTCATGCATCACTCGCCCTTGCCCCCGCGCTCCCGCGCCCTCATTCCCCACGCTCAGCCACTTTCGTTCACCTTGAACTGACGGAGGGTTCGGATGGCTCGGGGGTCGTCGGAGAGCGACACGGCCGCCTCAATGATGTTGTGGAGTTGCCGATCGCTCAGGGGTTGATCGATCGCGTTCACGTCATAGGCAATGCCGAGGTCGGGAAAGTCGCGGTGGCTGGATTGCAGGTTGCTGGCCCCGGCCTCGTAGACGCTGTCATCGATCGCCTTCTTCGTCCCGCGCACGTCGCTGTGCACCACCGCCAGAATCCAGTGGGGCGGCTCGGCATTGACCCCGATCGTGTGCCCCTGCCCGAACACCGTGTCGCGCACAGTGCCCTGTTCGTTGAGGAGCCGCGTGGAGGTGGCCATGCGGGACGCAATGCGGGGCTGCGCCTCCTGCGTGGCGGCGCCGATGTGGGGCGTGGTGAAGACGTTGTCCCGCTCGGCGTAGGGGTTGGTCCAGTCCTCGTCGGCGCTGCCCGGCTCCTCGGGAAACACGTCGACAGCCGCGGCCCGCACGTGGCCCTCATCGAGGGCCCGCTTCAGATCCCCAGGGTCGTGTAGGAAGCCGCGGGCAGCGTTGACGAAGGCGCGGGGGCTGTTGTCCGGTCGGTCCGCCCCGAGCTGGCGGAAGTGATCGTAGTTCAGCAGTCCCTCATTAGACTGTCCCTGCGGGTCCTCCGCGGAGACGTGCACCGTCACGAAGTCGCCTGTCCGGAACGCCTCCGCTAGGCTGGAGCAGGAGGTCCACCCCAGGGTGGTGCCCACCTCCTGCGCCACGTCCGACTTGTCGTAGAAGCAGATGTCCATCCCGAGATCGTCGGCCACCCGCGCCAGCTGCTTACCAATGTTGCCCAGCCCAATGATGGAGAGCGTCTTGTCCATCAGTTCGTAGCGACGCGTGCTGTCCTTCGTCCACCGGTGCCGCCGCCCCGATTCGTTGGCCGTGTAGAGCCGGCGGGCCAGCACAATCATTTCGCCCATCACCATTTCGACCACCGAGCGGCCGTTGCTCACCGGGTCGTTGAGCACCAGCACGCCCTCCTCCGCGCACGCCGGCTTGTCCACTGTGTCGTCGCCGATGCAGCACAGCATGACGGCGGCCAGGTTGTCCGACGCCTCCACGATACGCTGGTCGACGACGAACTTGCTCCGCTTGTAGATGAGATCGTGCTGTCCCTCACGCAGGCGCTCCACCATCGCCTCCTGGTCGTAGCACTCCGGTTTGGGGACCCGCTCCGGCTCGATGCCCTGATCGCGCAGATAGTCGTCGAGGCTGGGGTCGGGCTCCTCGAGGATCAGCGCCTTCTCGAAGTGGTCGTTCAGGAACCGGGTGCGCGGGTGCTCCATGACGGGTCGGTAGGGGATGACGAGGAAAACCGGGGGCGGCTCGAACGATCAAATAAGACGAGGGGACTCGTCAATTGCAGGACCCGTCCGTAAAAAACGAGCCAAGTTTGGAGAGCGATCCCCTCTCTACATAGAACAGGCCGCCGCGCCGGACAACACGCGACGGCTGAGGCGGAATCTGCTTCGTACGGTCGGGACTCCCGACCAGAAATAGCGTCTGTCAGGACCGAGACGTGCTACAGCCCCCTTGCAGCCGTCCGTGGTCGGCGGTCTCTTACAGTACGTCGCCGATCGTCTCTCCGATGAGGGCTGGATTCTTCACCACGGTGGCGCCCGCCTCTTCGAGCGCCTGGAACTTGGCCTCGGCTGTGCCGGAACCGCCCGATACGATGGCCCCGGCGTGCCCCATGCGACGCCCCGGCGGGGCCGTGCGGCCCGCGATGAAGCCGAAGACCGGCGTATCCATGTAGTCGTGGATGTAGCGAGCGGCCTCCTGCTCGTCGGAGCCGCCAATCTCGCCAATGAGGACGACGCCCTCCGTGTGCGGATCGTCCTCGAACAGTTCGAGCGCGTCGACGAACCGCGTGCCAATCACCGGATCGCCGCCGATGCCCACGGCCGTGCTTTGCCCGAACCCAGCCCGCGTAATCTGGTCGACGGCCTCGTAGGTGAGTGTGCCCGACCGCGAGATGAGCCCGATGGAGCCCGGCTCGAAGATCATGGCGGGCATGATGCCGACCTTCGTCTCCCCCGGCGTGATGGCCCCGGGGCAATTCGGCCCGATGAGGTGGGCGCCCTGCTTCTTCACGTAGTGATAGGTCGGTTTCATGTCGGCCACCGGGATGCCCTCCGTAATGCAGGCGATGACCTCGATCCCCGCGTCGGCAGCCTCCTGGATCGCGTCGGCGGCGAAGGGAGGGGGCACGAAGATGATAGAGGTGTTGGCGTCCTCGTGCTCCACCGCCTCGGCGACGGTATCATAGACGGGCCGGTCCAGGTGAGTCTGCCCGCCCTTGCCGGGCGTGACGCCGGCCACCACGTTCGTGCCGTAGTTAAGCATCTGCTCGGCGTGGAAGGTGCCCTCCGAGCCCGTGAAGCCCTGCACCACTACACGTGTATCGTCATCGACGAGAATACTCATGCGTTTGGAGAATTTGGAGTGTGGAGTTCGGAGTGTGGAGTTCGGAATGGAGAGGGAGGCGCCCAGCGGTTGGTCGACAGGTCCAATCTGTAGCCTAACGGCCGATTCGAACAACCACCAGGGATGTGGACGAAAAACAATCCAAAACCGGCATGCCCGTCCGTCGGGGCGCAATGCTTTTCGCGAGGAAGCATCTCTGCCCCGTGCCGACTGAGCGGGAGCGAAGCGCGTGATGCGTGAAACGTGACTCGTGACACTTCGCATCGCGCATCCTCACGCATCACGTCTCACGCATCATTCCCCATAATCGCCTGCCCGATGCGCAGGAGGAGAGCTTCGTCGAAGTGGGGGCCGAGGAGCTGGAGGCCGACGGGCAGGCCCGGCGTGTCGGGGTGCTCACCGATGGGGACCGTGAGGCCGGGCAGCCCGGCGAGATTGGCCGTCACGGTGTAAATGTCGTTGAGGTACATTTCGAGCGGGTCGTCGGTCTTCTCGCCGAGCTGGAAGGGAGGCGTCGGCGTGGTGGGCGTGACGAGAGCGTCGACGTCCTCAAAGGCGCGCTCGAAGTCGTGGCGGATGAGGGTGCGGACGCGCTGAGCCTTCTGATAGTATTTGTCGTAGTAGCCGGCGGAGAGGGCGTAGGTGCCGAGCATAATGCGGCGCTTCACCTCTTCGCCGAAGCCCTCAGTGCGGGTGCGGGTGTAAAGGGCGTCGAGGGTGCTCTGCTCATCGTCGAGCTGCGCTTCGAGCTTGGCCACGCGCTCCTCGTCGCCCTGCGTGCGGGCGGAGGCGAGTTCGTTCTCCAAGTCCTCACGCTGCTTGCGGAGGGCCTGCGTCGTCTCCTGCAGGTCGGCCCGGTGGCCGTAGCGGATGCCGTCGTAACGGGCCAGGTTGCTGGAGGCCTCGGCCGTGGCGATGAGGTAGTAGGTGGCGACGCCGTATTCGGTGTGGGGCAGCGAGACCTCCTCGACGGTCGCGCCGGCGTCCTCGAGCTGCTGGACCTGCTCGTGCACCATGTGGCGGATGTCGTCGTCGAGCCCCTCGGCGAAATACTCTTCGGGGAGGCCGAGGCGGAGGCCCTCCACCCCGTCGCCGAGAGCGTCGGTGTAGTCGGGCACGGCGACCGGGGCGCTGGTCGAATCGCGCTCATCTTCCCCCGCGATGACGTTCAGAAGCGCGGCTACGTCTTCCATGCTGCGCCCCAGCGGCCCGATGACGTCGAGCGACGAGGCGAACGCCACGAGGCCGGAGCGGCTCACGCGGCCGTAGGTGGGCTTGAGGCCCACGGTGCCGCAGAAGGCGGCAGGCTGGCGCACCGAGCCGCCGGTGTCGCTCCCCAAGGCCGCGTGGCACATGCCGGCGGCCACCGCCGCGGCCGACCCGCCCGAGGAGCCGCCCGGCACGTAGTCGGTGTGGTGCGGATTCCGCACGGGGCCGAAGTGAGAGGTTTCGTTCGACGAGCCCATCGCGAACTCGTCGCAGTTCGTCTTGCCGATGAAGATGGCCCCGGCGTCGCGCAGGCGATCGATGACCGTTGCGTCGTAGAGCGACGAGAAGTCCTCCAGCATCTTCGACCCGCACGTCACCGGGTAGCCGCGGATGCAGATATTGTCCTTGACCGCCAGGACGAGGCCCGCCAGGGGGCGCGGATTGCCCCGCTCGCGCTGGCTGTCGAGGTAGCGGGCGTGGTTGAGCGCCCCGTCCCGGTCGACCGTCGTGAACGCATTGATTTCATCGTCGCGCTCGTCGATGCGAGTCAAAAAAGAAGAGACCAGGGCTTCACAGCTGGTCTCCCCGGCGTCGAGGGCACGACGGGCATCGGCAAATGTCGGGTACTCCATGCGTGGAGATGGGTCCTGCAGAAATGGGGTACAGCGCAATCCAACGGCGGTCTCAAGACGGGCCGCACTGCCCTTTCAATCAACGGGGCGGGGACGCCTGTGCTAGGAGGCCTCTTTCGCATCCTGCGTGTTCGATTCGGCGACCTCCGACGACTGCGACTCCGACGTCTCGCCCGCGTTGTCGGTCGGAGTTGACTCCGAGGAGGTCTGTCGGGGCTGTCCTTGCTGCTGGTGCTGTCGCTGGTCCTGGCGGGGCTGAGGGGTGCCCTGCTGAGGCGTCTGCGGCTGGTTGATCTGACGCTCCTGGCTCTCAGCCTCGATCTCGCGGGAGATCTCATTCGTCGCGTCCTTGAACTCACGGATGCCCTTGCCAATGCCGCGCGCGATCTGGGGAATCCGCTTGGCCCCAAACACGAGGAGCAAGACGAGGAAGATGATGATAAGTTCGGGAAAACCAATGCCGCCCATGTGTTTAGCGGAGGGTTTGAGAATGGACTGATGGGACTGCCTCGTCTCCCGACCAACGGTCTTGCCGCAGGCGAACTCGTTGAAGTCTGCCGGACAAGATCCGTAGACAGGACGCCACGCAAACGAGACGGGGAATTGGGGGTTCCCAGCCCCCGCCTCTGCGGTGAAGGAGGCAGCGCATTCGAAACAGCCCCCCGGGCGGTCGTGTTACGGACGAAAATCTCTCGGGTCTCGCACGTCGTAGGTCATAATGACCTTCCGGGTGCGGTCGCCGTCTGCTTTGTGTCACACGTCCGTTTCCTCCTGCGCATGTCTCTGGAGCCGTCCACCGACGCCGTCGCGCTCACCCGAGAGGACATTCGTGCGTGGCCGAAGGCGGAGCTGCACTGTCACCTCGACGGCTCGATGCGTCTGGAGACGATGCTGGACGTGGCGAAGACGGAAGGCAAGATGGACGTGCTCCCAGCCGATAGCGTCGACGGCTTGCGGAAGAAACTCCAGGGCGTGGAAGAGTCCGGCACACTGGAGGCCTACCTCACCTGGTTCGGGTACACGATTCCCCTTCTGCAGTCGCGGGACGTCCTCCGGCGGGCCACCTACGAACTTGCGGCCGACAACGCCGCTGAAAATGTTCGGTATCTGGAGGTGCGCTACTCGCCCATTCTGCACGTGGAGGAAGGTCTGTCTCTGGAGGCGGTAAACGATGCGGTTCTCGAAGGGCTCGAGCAGGCGGAGCAGGATCTGGACATCACGACGTCGCTCATCATCTGCGGACTTCGGGATCGCTTCGAAAGCGCGTCGATGCGGCTGGCCGAACTGGCGATCGAGTACCAGCATGAGGGAGTCGTGGCCTTCGATCTGGCCGGTGGGGAGGCGGGCAATCCTCCGAAGGGGCACCTCCACGCGTTCTACCGCGCCCGCAACAACCTGCTGAACCTTACCATCCACGCCGGCGAGGCATGGGGCCCCGATTCCATCCGTCAGGCGCTCTTTTACTGCGGAGCTCACCGCATTGGGCACGGCATCTCGCTTCGGAAAGACCCGGAGCTCATGCAGTATTTTGCCAACCACCGCGTTCCGCTCGAAATCTGCCCCACGAGCAATGTAGACACGCAGGCGGTGCCGAGCCTGGAGGCCCACCCGATTGAGACCTACGTCCGGTCCAACATTCCGGTGACGATAAACACCGACAACCGGCTCTTCAGCCGCACCTCCATGACGAAGGAGCTCTGGCGGGTGTATCAGCACTGCAATCTGGAGGCCCGGCACCTGCGTGAGATCGCGCTGAACGGGTTCCGGTACGCCTTTCTCCCGTATCAACAAAAGCAGTCGCTGCTCCGCTCCGTCATGGAGGGCTTCCCGATGCAGGCGACGCCGGAAACCCCGCTGTGGTGATGCGAGCGTGAGAGCGTGGGGGCGTGGGAGAAAGAGGGCGTGGGTGCATGAACGAACGCCTCGTTCAACGTCTTTCACCAGCGCTGCGAGTGCGGGATTGTCGGAGAGCGGTCTGATGCATATTATGCAACGCATCCGACTCGCGTTCTCACTGCCCCATTGCTCATGGTTCAGACAATTCCGCAGGCCACCTCGCTGCGCGGCACGGTGGCCCTGCCCGCCGACAAGTCCATCTCGCACCGCTCGGCCATCCTGTCGACCCTCGGGGAGGGCCGCTCGCGCGTCTACAATTTTCCGACCTCGGCCGATCCGCAATCGACGCTCGACTGCGTGCGCACCCTTGGAATCGACACCGAGCGGGACGACGAAGGGGTTCTCACCATCCGGGGACGGGGGCTGGAGGGATTGCGGCCGCCGAGCACCCCGCTCAACTGCGGCAACTCCGGCACCACCATGCGCCTGCTCTCGGGCGTGATGGCCGGGCAAAAGTTCGGGAGCGTCCTCACGGGCGACGAATCGCTGCGGCAGCGCCCGATGGAGCGCATCGCCGATCCCCTGCAGGCGATGGGCGCACGCATCACCCTCCGAAGCGACCACGCCCCCATCCGCGTCCGCGGGACCCAGTCCGGCCTGAATCCGATTGAGTACCGCCTCCCGGTCGCCTCCGCGCAGGTGAAGTCGTGCGTTCTGCTGGCCGGATTGTATGCGAACGGTCGCACCGTCGTCATCGAGTCGACCCCCTCGCGCGACCACACCGAGCGCATGCTGGGTCTGGAGGTGCAGGAGGTGGGCGGCGAGCGGTACGTCATCGTGGAAGAGGGCCACACCGTCCCGGCGGCCAACTGGTCAGTGCCGGGCGACTTCTCAGGCGCAGCCTTTTTCCTGGTGGCGGGCACGCTGGTGCCCGACAGCGAGCTGCACCTCGACGACGTGGGCCTCAACCCCTCGCGCACGGCCCTGCTTGACGTGCTCGATGGGATGGGCGCCGACATTACGATCGAGAACGAGCGCGTGCAGGGCAGCGAGCCAGTGGGCGACATTACGGTGCGCTCCGCGTCGCTCACTGGGATTGACGTGGGGGGACATCTCATTCCCAATCTCATCGACGAGATTCCGGTAATCGCCGTAGCGGCGGCCTGCGCGACGGGCCGCACCGAGATTCGCGACGCCGAGGAGCTGCGCGTGAAAGAGACGGACCGCCTCCACGCGATGGCGCAGAACCTGACGGCCCTCGGGGCCGAGGTGCAGGAGCGGGAGGACGGCCTCATCATCGATGGCAATGGCCCTAATCTGCTGGGCGGCACGGTGAAGAGCTACGACGACCATCGCATCGCCATGGCGATGGGCGTGGCCGGTCTTGTGGCGCACGGCACCACCACCGTGACCGACGCCGAGTGCGCCCGGGTGTCGTTTCCGGGGTTTTGGGACGAGCTTGCGCGCGTGGCGTCATCTGAATGACGACGTCTCCGCGCCGGACGGCACTGACTGGTCCCGTCACGCAGACGGTGCCTGCCTGAGCGGGTCGAGGGAGGGGAGAGCGTCACGGGCGGTATCGCCGGCGATCCGCCGGGCGAGGAACCGACGGATGCGGTGCAGGCCCCATTCGGGGCATCCTCAGAAGCGGAGGTCGTAGCGGAGGGCGTCCTGCGAGGTGGTCACCTCTACGCGGAAGCCCAGCTCGCACTTCTGCTCGTCGACGTGGAAGACGGCCCAGAAGGGCTTCCCGAGTCGCGCTAGCAGCCGCTCGACGGCGGCTCTCGGCCCGCATCGCGACGTAGCCCTGAAATCGTTTGTCTGTTGTTTTCGGCCCGGATCGGGAGGATACGAAACCGAGCTCTGCGCAGGTCTTTATGCACTTGGTGCATCATCCTCATAGATCATCGTTTTTTGTCTATGAAGCGCGTAACCGTCAACGTGGACGACGACCTTGGGGCAGAGGCCGAAGCAATTGCGGACGAGCGGGACATGTCCGTGTCTCAGTTTTACGCAGAAGCGGTCGCCAAGGCAATCCGGGGGCACAAACGCCAGCAGGCCCTTCAAAAATCGAAGAAGAGATAGTGGGACGTGGGGCCAAGGTGTCCCGAGAGGCGTTCGATGAAGCCCACCATGAGATGCGGCACGACGACCCGAATAGAACGGAATCCACAGACTCTGCGGGGGCATGCGATACGCGCTCGATACGGAACTCTTCCTCGTCCTCGTCGACGATCCCAGTCGGACGGCTAGCTACCGGACAGTTTTCAGAAGTAGGGTAACAATCGCATTTGAGGCGGCTCTCGGTTCCGAAGACACCTCCTGACCCATCGAAGTCCAATCGCCAGATAACTCCGATCTCGACGACCAGTACGATCCACGAGCCGGCGCCACCCTCGCTTGACGACGTAGCTGGCCACCGCTACCAGCCAGACATAGACCAGACTCAGCCCCAGAATCAACCGCGAGAGCGTTTCCGGTTCGTAAAGCCGAGTTTGATGCAAGTGGAACCGCTCCTCTTGCCAATCTCCGAACAGTTCTTCGACCCACATGCGCCTCTGGTAAAAACGCACAACTGTAAAACGCACAACTGTAAAGTCAGGCGAGAGGTTTGTTACGAGCCGCCACGGCTCCTTTTCTCCTTCGGCCCAGTGGTAAACCAAGTTGACTGGGCCGAAGTCCCGGCTTTTCGCAATTCGAACGTCTTGGACGTATCGGCGCTCCCCTTCCACCGGATCGAGCGCTCGGCACTCCCTCCACGCCTGCTCTCCGTCGGTTTGCACGTAGGTGTCCGCATGCAAACGCACGCAGTAGGCCCAGCCTTCTTGTCTGGCCCTCTCCAGTAGATCAACCGAATGGAACTCTCCATCCCCAATCAGGACCGCCTCGGCCTCTGGCGGCGCAAGCTCGACCAGCTCTTCCAAGAAGCTGGCTTGCAGCTCTGCTCCAGTGGCACCGGTCTGCCGCTGAACGCGCCACCAGATGGGCAGTGCTCGACGGCGATATGCCAGCGCCGCGACCAACAGGCGCCGCTTCCCGCTCAGTTCCAATCGGTCAACCAAAATACGCAATCGGCCGCTCTTGGAGGCCTCCCGAAGAAGCATTCGAGCCACCGGACGGTACCATCGGCCCGGATCGACCTCCTCGTTGTTCAAAAACCGCCGCATTCGACGCGTTTTGCTGGTCTGCTGGGCCGGTCCGGGCAACTCGTCGACCATCGCCGACAGATGCACGTGCTCCGCTCGGTAGAGCCCAGTCAGCAGGCGGGACAGGTTCCGATGCCGGGTTTTCCGCAACGGCGGAAGCGTTTGGTCAATCAAAGTCTCGATCCTATCTTGAAGAAACAGGCTGTTGCTCATCGGAACGGATCGGTTGGTCAAAGGCATGGTCACCTTTAACCTCCCGGCTCGATTCCGGTGATGCAACAGCCTCATTCGCTTGAACGCAAAACTGTCCGGTAGCTAAGTCGGACGGTCTAGTCCGCCTGGAGTGATCTTCGCAGTGGAACCGCCCTCGGAATTGTGGCCGGCTCGGTTCTATTTGAGCTGCACCGCCATGCCCTCGTTGGTCATCTCGCTCCGTCGAGGGTGGACGTTCTTCTCGATCGATCGGGAGAGGCCTTCCGGCAATTGTGGATGGACACGCGTGAGGATGTCGAGCGGGCCGCCCGGCTTTCGCATGGGGGAGGACCTGTCGGTGTTCTAACTGGGAGAAAGACGGGTCCGGACTGGAGGGGTATAGCGACTATTCGCGTGGGACTGAAACAGAAGCCCACACCTCTGCCACGGCTTTGGAAGTTCAGACTACTGAGGACGCACTTCGGTGGGTCATGATTGACCATCTTCGCCAGATCGTTGAGGGCAGGGAGACGCCCGCGGCCTGGGCGTTCGACGTGACAGTTCAGGTCTTGATCGTTCTGTCGCTGATCTCGTTTCCGCTTGAGACGCTCCCAAATTTGCCGGACTGGGCGTACTGGGGGCTGCGCACCTTCGAGGCCGTGAGTGTTACCATTTTCACGATCGAGTATCTCCTGCGGATCCTCGTCGCTGAAGATCGGATCGGTTTCATCTTCAGCTTCTACGGATTGGTCGACCTCTTAGCGATCCTACCATTTTACATATCTGCGGGGGCCGACTTCCGCGCCATCCGGGCCGTTCGGTTGTTTCGACTTTTGCGGTTGCTGAAACTCGCTCGATACACGGATGCAGTTTCTCATTTCGCCAGGGCGCTACGGTCCATCCGAGAGGAGCTGATCCTCTTCTCGATTGTGAGCGTTTTGTTTATCTACCTCGCATCATCAGGCATCTACTACTTTGAGCAATCCGCTCAACCGGGCGTCTTCAAGTCGATTCCACACTCGATATGGTGGGCTGTAGCTACGCTTACGACAGTAGGGTACGGCGATGTGTACCCGGTGACAGTAGGTGGGAAAGTCTTTACTGCTATTGTTCTGCTTATCGGCCTTGGGATTGTGGCTGTCCCAACCGGTCTTCTCGCTAATGCGCTCTCAGAAGCGACCAAAAAACGCGAAGAAAATGAATCTACCCGTGACTAACCCGGAATTCTCACGGGACGCTCCTGCGGCTTCCGAGGCAGCCCCGTCTGCTCGTTTTTACTCCTCGACGACGCGCGGCATCGCCTGCGGTGCGCACATGGCATCCTGAACGTGTCCCGACCCCTGTCGGGGCCGCCTCTTGTGCCTCGCCCCGATATGCGCGGAGGGAGCGTAGCGACGGTAGCGCATATCCGTGCGCTATGACATGACCATGCGCTATGGCCTTCCTCGTACCACTGCTTTTTCTTGGGTATTAAAACAGATACCGCTGTGCGTACCTTTAGGACTGCAGTCTTTTTTCTCGTCCTGGTGCTGCCGGTATCTGCCCAGGAGCCCGGGCAGGCGTACACCGTTCGCGTCCAGAGCGTCATAGATGGAAGCACGTACGACGTGCGCGTCTCAGAAGGGCAGTCATTCACCATTCGTCTCTGGGGCACCAATGCTCCAGAAACATCCCAGCCGTGCGGGAAGGACGCGACCGCCCGAGCCCGCAAGTTCCTAGCGGTCTATCCCCGCGTGTGCGGGGCCATCCGACACGATGGAGTACCTTCGGGGACAGGCCCTGGTCTTCTATCCCCGCGTGTGCGGGGCCACCCGGCCCCATCGTAGAACCGAACGTCCCGCAGAGGGTCTATCCCCGCGTGTGCGGGGCCACCCAATCATCATCGGCGCGCTCGTTGCGATCCTAGGGTCTATCCCCGCGTGTGCGGGGCCACCGACGAGAGGCAGGGGGTTGTCGAGAACCCGGAAGGTCTATCCCCGCGTGTGCGGGGCCACCGGGAAAGGACAATGTCGACCCTGTCGCGCTGCGGGTCTATCCCCGCGTGTGCGGGGCCACCACGCGCTCGGCGAGCTGCGCCTGCTTCGCGCTCGGTCTATCCCCGCGTGTGCGGGGCCACCGAGGGTGCCCCGATCGAGGCTCAAAATGGCTCCGGTCTATCCCCGCGTGTGCGGGGCCACCGGGGAAGGAGGGAGCATTCTGGACAAGCAAATCGGTCTATCCCCGCGTGTGCGGGGCCACCGACGTGAAGTTTTCGGCTGCGGGCACGGCGAACGGTCTATCCCCGCGTGTGCGGGGCCACCATTTCGACGCGAAGGAGGTAGGGGCATACCTAGGGTCTATCCCCGCGTGTGCGGGGCCACCTCCGAAAAGTGCACCGAGCCGTCACCGAAAATGGGTCTATCCCCGCGTGTGCGGGGCCACCACGTGAGCACCGAGGACAGCCCACAGCGGCAAAGGTCTATCCCCGCGTGTGCGGGGCCACCCTCGTCCGGGTCGAAGGTGTAGGTCTGCCGCACGGGTCTATCCCCGCGTGTGCGGGGCCACCGGGAATTCCTGGACGTATCGGAGAAAGTGGAAAGGTCTATCCCCGCGTGTGCGGGGCCACCAAGGTCAAATGTCAACACCCGAACGTCGGTAAGGGTCTATCCCCGCGTGTGCGGGGCCACCAACCTCGGTGCAAACGGTGGACGGCGGACCGCAGGTCTATCCCCGCGTGTGCGGGGCCACCGCCTCGGTCACGAGACGCACCTCAATGAAGGAGGGTCTATCCCCGCGTGTGCGGGGCCACCGACTGAAGGGCGTCGGGAATGATGGGGGGCAGGGGTCTATCCCCGCGTGTGCGGGGCCACCCGTCATGAGCGGGCTTTCGTCGTGAAAATCCTCGGTCTATCCCCGCGTGTGCGGGGCCACCTTGCCGTCCTCGTCGACCCGCAGTCCAAAGAGGGGTCTATCCCCGCGTGTGCGGGGCCACCGCTGGCCAAACTGCTGCGGAAGGCCTCCTCCACGGTCTATCCCCGCGTGTGCGGGGCCACCGTCCGCGTGCAGGGGGACTTCCCCGACCAGTCTGGTCTATCCCCGCGTGTGCGGGGCCACCAGAAGTTCGCGTGGATCAAGACGAAACTGTCTGGGTCTATCCCCGCGTGTGCGGGGCCACCTATTTACTGGGCGGGCGGAGTTAATGCAGAAAAGGTCTATCCCCGCGTGTGCGGGGCCACCCCGTGAAGGTGCGCCGCTTCACCTCATGGATATGGTCTATCCCCGCGTGTGCGGGGCCACCCACGCCGGCGGCCTCCAAGATGAGCTCGTGTAAGGTCTATCCCCGCGTGTGCGGGGCCACCTTAGAGGATGCGGAAACGCTGTAGTGCCGCAGGGGTCTATCCCCGCGTGTGCGGGGCCACCTTGAGATGTTTTTCTTCGACGAAGGTCAGCAAGGGTCTATCCCCGCGTGTGCGGGGCCACCTTACGTATTCGGCGAAAATGCTCCCGGGTGCAGGGTCTATCCCCGCGTGTGCGGGGCCACCCCTCACTCGTCTCTTGCTAATCGTTTGATGTAGGGTCTATCCCCGCGTGTGCGGGGCCACCAGCCCACAACGTCGCTTTCGCTCGGTGTAGACGGGTCTATCCCCGCGTGTGCGGGGCCACCTTTCGGTGCCGCGCGATGAGCTTGCAACGACAAGGTCTATCCCCGCGTGTGCGGGGCCACCAAGGAAAGCCGTCTGAGGATGTCGAACGCGAACGGTCTATCCCCGCGTGTGCGGGGCCACCAAACCGTTTCTGAGCCCTCCTTGTACTTCTTGAGGTCTATCCCCGCGTGTGCGGGGCCACCGCCAGGCCACGAGCCCGCCGGAGCCAACGGCGGGGTCTATCCCCGCGTGTGCGGGGCCACCCTAAAGGAAAAGAAGAGGCCGTAGAAAAAGCCAGGTCTATCCCCGCGTGTGCGGGGCCACCATCTTGAAGTACGTGAATAACTGCAATCCTCGGGGTCTATCCCCGCGTGTGCGGGGCCACCATGCTAAAATTGGTAAAAGAAATCAATACCGAGGGTCTATCCCCGCGTGTGCGGGGCCACCATGAAATATTAGACACTATAAAACAGAAAATAAGGTCTATCCCCGCGTGTGCGGGGCCACCAAATAGATTTAGTAGGGCCAAACGAAAAAAAGGGGTCTATCCCCGCGTGTGCGGGGCCACCCCGGAAACTGAAAACGAGGAGACCGGCCGCCTCGGTCTATCCCCGCGTGTGCGGGGCCACCGGAACACCTCGTCCCAGCTGTCCCGAATAAGAGGGTCTATCCCCGCGTGTGCGGGGCCACCTCGAAGATTATGACTTAGATCCGGGAATGGACGGGTCTATCCCCGCGTGTGCGGGGCCACCACTTCCGCAATATTGTTCGCACTAAAGGAATCGGGTCTATCCCCGCGTGTGCGGGGCCACCCTAAATCGGAAAATCCTACTCTACACTTCCAAGGGTCTATCCCCGCGTGTGCGGGGCCACCGTTGATTCCATCTTTTTGGATATGGGTAAATTGGGTCTATCCCCGCGTGTGCGGGGCCACCTTTCAAAGATCCACCGGAAAGATGAAGCGCAAGGGTCTATCCCCGCGTGTGCGGGGCCACCGACGCGCTGGCGGTTGTCGAGGCGCTTTGCCAGGGTCTATCCCCGCGTGTGCGGGGCCACCCGTGCTACAGTTTGTCAGGAACTGGGCGCTACGGGCCCTTCGCTCCGTGTATCGCTCCAACGAGCGACAGTCTGTCGCAGGGTGCAACTACAAGCGTAAGAAACGGACAATGCGGTTTGGAATGCAAACGTCGCCTCGGCGACCGCTCTACGCCTCGCGCTCTCGCCGCGGCACCAGCGACTTGCCGAAGCTCTTGACAGTGAAGACGGGGCAGGGGGCGCTACGCACTACCTTCTCCGCCACGCTCCCGATGAGAAACCGCTGAAGCCCCGTGCGGCCGTGCGTGGCCATCACGATGAGATCGGCGGCGTACTCCTCGGCGAAGTCCACGATGTCGCGCGCCGCGTAGCCGGTGAGGGTGTGCGTGTTCAACGGCTCGTCGAAGTCCTCGATTTCTGCCGCCAGGGCTTTGAGCGCCTCGCGCGCTCGCTCCTGCACATCCGGATGGGAGGACGTGAGCGGATCCATCCCATACGCGGTGGGAAAGGCCGTCTCCTCCACGACGTGCAGGAGGTCGATGGGCGCACCGTAGGCCGTAGCGAGGGCCGTGGCGTGGTCCAGCACCAGCGTTGATTGCTCCGAAAGGTCGACCGGAACGAGGACGCGGTCGATCGGGGTGTCGCCCCGTTCGCCACTCGGGGCCAGCACCGTAAACACCGGACACGGGGCCCCGCGCACCACCTCCTCGGCCACGCTTCCGCTCAGCAGCCGGTCCATGCCCTTCCGCCCGTGGGTGCCCATCACCACGAGGTCCGTGTCGTGCTCCATGGCGTAGTCGATGATGCCCGTCGCGGGCGAGTCGCTGTCCGTTTGGGTGTACACGACCGGAACCGTACCGCGCTCCTGGGTCACGGTTTGCACCTCCACGCGCTGCGCCGGCGCGTCCTCTGTGGCATCCTCCGTCACCGGTGTCACGGGCAGAAATTCCATCGGGTTGGACCCCTCGCCGTCGCCGGGCGTCACGGCATTGAAGACTGTAATTGTGGCCCCGTACTGCAGCGCCAGGTGGGCGGCGTGGGCGAACGCATCCTCGGCCACCGAAGAGAAGTCGGTCGGGAAGAGAATCGAGTCCATGTCGAGCATCGGGGGAAGCGAAATAGGTGAAGTGAAAGAGGGAGACGTGGGGACGTGCCCGGGCACAAGAGGGGCGCCGGAAAGACCCTGGGCGGCTCCGTGCACCCCTCGCCCCTTTACGTCGCCTCCCGCGGATCGGTCCTCACGGCCCCACGTTTCCATCAAGCACTCGGCAAATTCGGCGTTCGCCCTCTTTCACGTTACCAGTGGACGCCGTCGGTTGCCTTCGTTACGTTACCATTCCACCATTCGCCGTTTTTCCTCATTGCTCTTTCCAAGCATGCCCACCCTCACCTCGTACCAGGAATCCCCGTCCGCGACGCTTCCGGCGCCGTATCCCACACAGCCGGTGGCGGGTCGCCCGGTCGACAGCGCCACTCCTGTGTTTGACTGGACCCCGATCCCCGGCGCGGCACGCTATCAGGTGCAGATTGCGGCCACGGAGGCCTTTGAAACGATCTACTACGACGAGCAGGCGGAGCGCGGGGACGCCATTTCTCTTGGTTCGACGTTGCCTAGCGACGCAGCAACGGTATACTGGCGAGTGCGGGCAGAGACGGAAGCGGGGGACGGGTCCGTCTGGAGCGAGCCGGCCCACTTTGCCGCTTCCTCGGCGGAGCCGGAGGGGGAGGAGGGAACCGTTCGCCTCGACGCACCACCGACGCCCATCCATCCGGAGACGACCCAGGAGGCGCCGGTCGACGTCAGCGCGGTCCCGTTCTCCTGGGAAGGCGTTCCGGAGGCCTCGGGCTACCGGTTTCAGGTGGCCTCAGCCGAGGATTTCGACGATCCGATCGTCGATCTTACCGTCGACCGGACCACCTCGATCACGCTCCACGACGTGCTTTCCGCAGAGGATAGGTCGTTCTACTGGCGCGTCCGGCCGCTCGTTCGCGCGGAGAGCGGATCGCCATAGACGTGCACGAAACTGAGGAGCTGAGGCGATAGGCCGATTGGGAGGAGGGGTTCGTTGCAATGGCCGCAAAGGCGCGAAACCCTCCGATCCGCAACGCCTACGTGCTCACCGGCGGCTCCCGCGGGCTCGGCCACCAGGTCTGCACGTGTCCCCGATTCACCTCCCACAACTCCTGACCCATCATTCCAATGATCCAACGACGCACCGTCGGCATCGTCGGCACCGGCAACGTGGGCACCGCGGCCGCCTACGCCCTGTTCAACCAGGGCCTCGCCAGTCAAATTCTGCTCCACGACAAAGATGCGCGCCGGGCTGAGGGCGAGGCGATGGACCTCATGCACGGGCAGCAGCTGGTGGGGCGTGTGGCGTGCCGGGCCGTCGACTATCCGGCCCTGAGCGATGCCCAAGTCATCGTCCTCTCGGCGGGCGCCAGTCAGCAGTCGCCCGATGAGACCCGGCTCGACCTCCTTCAGCGCAACGCGGACATCTTCCGCGAGATCATCGTTCAGCTCGACAGACACGCCCCCGAGGCCATTCTCGTGGTTGCCACGAATCCGGTCGACGTGCTCACGTACATCTGCCAGAAGCTGAGCAGCCGCCCGAACCGCCGCATCATCGGCACCGGAACGCTGCTGGATACGGCCCGCTTCCGGGCGCTGCTGGGGCGCCACTATGGGGTGGACCCCCGCTCGGTGCACGCCTACATCCTGGGGGAGCACGGCGACTCGGAGGTGCCCATCTGGAGCAACGCCACGATCGGTGGGCAGACCATCTACGAGCGGACTGTGCTGGGGAAAGACTGGGAGCCCGACACGATGCAGTTCCTTTTCGAACAGGCCCGCGACGCGGCCTACGAAATTATTGATCGGAAGGGGCATACGGACACGGCCATCGGCGTCGTGATTGCCCGCATCGTGCGGGCCGTGCTCGAAGATCAGCAGAACGTGCTGCCGGTGAGCACGCGGCCCGACGGCGCATACGGAATCGAAGATGTGTGCCTGAGCATTCCGTGCGTGGTCGGGCTCGAAGGAGTAGAAAAGCGCGTGGACCCCGAGCTGAGCGACGACGAACGGGAGGCCCTTCAGGCATCCGCCCAGGCGCTCCACGAAAGCCGGCAGGGCCTACAGGTCGAGCCTTAAGAAGCCGGCGTCAGGTGCGAAAACTCAGGCTTGACGAAACATTCGTTTCTGGAATTCGTGCTGCGGGCAGTGACCGCACCGATCCGGCCTAAGTGCCGGAACGGTCATTCGCATCTAACAAAGACGTCTGGAAGCTCCTCCGTTTAGGCACCGCGCCTGTGCGGACCCTCCACGTTCCTCCTCAATTGTTCTCCTGCATAAATCTCCCCTCTCTCATGACTGCAAGTGCCAGAGCATCAAGCGTGAGTGCGTCCGAGGTGGTGGAGCGCCTCGATCAATTTGCGTACTGGACCGACGAGTGCATTACCGTCCCCGTCCTTAATATTCGAGTCGGCCTCAATCCGATCATCGGCCTCGTGCCGGGGTGGGGAGACGCTGTCGGTGCAATTGTCTCGTGCTACGTTCCTTATCAAGCCTACCGCGCTGGAGCCCCTATCTCCCTCATCTTCGCGATGCTCGCCATTATCGTGATAGAGGCCGTCGTTGGGACGATACCCGTAGTGGGCGACCTCGTTGACGCCGCGGTGAAGTCCAACAAGATCAACGTACGAATGCTGAAAGACCATCTCGGCGTCTAACACCGCATCCGAGATTCCAGGGGAGCGGTGGCGGTGCCCGGTCCACCGTCGGAAGACGATTTAGGAGGGGGGCAGGTCCGGCTTCGTCACGCCTGTTGTCTCCACTGCATCGGCCTCTTCTTTGTCCTCGGGCCCCCCATCTCCACCGGCCTCGTCCCCCTCGTCCCAGTTCTCGATGGCCTCCAGGACCGCGTCCACGATCTCGTCTTCGGGGATCGTGTCCACGACCTCGCCGTGCTTGAAGAAGTGCGCACGGCCCCGGCCCAGCGACACGCCAAGGTCGGCCCCCTCCGCCTCTCCGGGTCCGTTCACGGCGCAGCCCATGAGCGCCACGTCGAGATTTTTGTCGAAGTCCTGCTCGGCGACGGCCTCTTCGACCTCCTCCACGACGGTGAAGAGGGCGCCCACGAGCCGGCCGCAGGTGGGGCACGCGATGATGTTGACGCCGGGCCGCCCGATGCCCAGCGACTTGAGGATCCGGTGGCCCACTTTCACCTCCTCCACCGGGTCCGCCGCCAGCGAGACGCGAATCGTGTCCCCGATGCCGTCGGCCAGCAGTGCCCCGATCCCGATGGAGCTTTTGACCGTGCCGGTGTCGAGGGTGCCGCTCTCCGTCACCCCTAGGTG
>PXTN01000124.1 GCA_003022565.1 Bacteroidetes bacterium QS_3_64_15
CGGCAGGAGGAGACAAAGCTCGCACTGGTCCAGACCGAGGGCACCCTCGACACCTACTCCCCCCGCGCCCTGCGCGACCTGCGGCGCTGGATCGAAGCGAATCCGGAAACGACGCACCCGGACGTGGAGGAGGCCCGGACCCTGTACAACGACTGCGTGGAAACGCTACAGACGACGGATCGCCACTTTTACCGGTGGTCGGACGCCGAGATTGAACGACTCGACACGCTCTGACCTATGTCTGGCCGACCGGCGCAGGCCGATCAATCGCTGTTCTGACACGCGGCAGCGATGGCTGTCCGCGGTCCGCCGACCGCCATCGCTCTGGACGTGAGTGCGGGTCGCCGAGATTGATGCACGGCCCTCTTCCCGCATGCCTTCGGGACGACGTTCAGGAGTTCAGCATCTCACTGAGCTCGGGCGCGCTCTCGGCGGGGTCGGGCGGCGGCGATTGTTCTTCATCCGGCCCGTCAGACGCCTCGCGGATGCGGGTCATCAGTTCATCGGTGGCGTTGGCGTAGTCTATGGCGCCGCGGGCGGTGGGGTCGTGGTCGAAGATCGTGGTCGTCCCGTCCTGCGACTTTGCCAGCGACGTGCTCGTTCGGATCACGTGTTCTAGAACCTCCGGCCCATGCTTTTCGCGGATGTACTCACGGTAGGTCTTGTGCATCCGCTTCCGGGCGTCCACCTGCGTGAAGAGGAAGTGGCGAGTTTCGAGGAGCGGATTGAGCTTGTTCTCGACGAGCTGGGTGGTTTTGTGCGTTTGCTCCGCCCCCACGACGGACTGGTACTCAGGCAGGACCGGGATGAGGACGTGCCGGCTGGCAACGAGGGCGTTGAGGCTGTAGACGGTGACGGCGGCGGCTGTATCGAGCAGGACGAGGTCGTACGCCAGGTCCAGGCGCTGGAGGGCCTCCCGCACCCACAGGACATCGGTGGGCTTATTGAGATCCCGCATGCGCCGGGTGAGGGTGTCAGACGACGGGATGAGGTCAAACCCGCTGGCCTCCCGGACCTCGATCTGCTCGAGGTCGGCGTCGGGGTCGAAGAAGGCCACCACCGACTGCTCCGGGTCGGGCTCGCCGACGCCCATCGTCCGCGTGAGAAAGCCCTGCGGGTCGAGGTCGATGACGAGCGGGCGCCACCCAGACAAGCCCAGCGCCGCCGCGACGTGAATGGCCGTCGTCGTCTTTCCGGTCCCGCCCTTATGGTTACAGACAGACAAGACGGTCATAGCAGGACGTCCCGGTGGGGAGCAGCAACGCAAGAAAGGTAGCCGCTTTCCCGACCGGTGTCAACCGTCGGCGGCGGCCCTACACGGCACTCCTCTCAGGACGTCGAGGAGTTGGGTAACTTTTACAATTCCCTCGCGTTTCCCCTTCGCGTTCTTTTTTGACCTCCCACCCCGGCGGATGAACGCGCTTCTACAGCTGTCGACCTCCTTTATTCTGGCCTCCCAGTCTCCGCGCCGACAGGCCCTGCTCGACCGCATCGGGGTCCCCTTCCAGGTCCAGGTGAGCCCCGCCGGCGAAGCGCTTGTCGATCCCGAACCGCCATCCGCCGCGGTGCAAACCCTGGCCCAGCGCAAGGTGCGGCCGGTGGCGAGCGAGCATCCATCGGCGCTGGTGCTGGCTGCCGATACGATGGTGGCCCACAACGGTGAGATCCTCAACAAGCCCGAAGACCCGTCCCACGCCCGGAAGATGCTGCGTCGCCTCAGCGGCACGGCCCATACGGTTTACACCGGTATTGCCCTCGCGCAGGCCGCCACGGAGCGCGAGACGACGGCGGTGGAGGGGACGGACGTCGGGCTCGCGCCGCTGTCGGACGCCGAGATCCGCGCCTACGTCGAGTCTGGCTCGCCGATGGACAAAGCCGGGGGCTACGGCATTCAGGACCACACTGCCCCGTTCTTCGTCGAGCGCATCGAGGGCGACTACTACAACGTGGTGGGCCTCCCGCTCCGGCGCCTCTACCAGACGCTCCGCCGCGAGTTTGACGATCTTCTGTCCGATGCGTCAGCGTAACCGGCTCATCGGGCCTCAACCATTCCCCGGATTCCGACGTATAGAGGGTGACTCATCGTTTCCCGTGCACTCAGTCTACCCCGTCGCCCGACCCGGTCGACGGAAGGACGGTTCGTATGGTGGACTCGCCGCTTACATCCTCGTCGATTCAAGTTCTCCTGGTGCAATGTCGGAGCGCGCCCCGGATGGAAACGCAAGAGCAGTCGTGTTTTTTGGAGCGGTCCCGGCTGCGGCCCGAGCAGCTCCATACCGTCAACGTGGCCCGGGGCGATGAGCCCTCTCTCGATCAGCTCGACGACGCGGACGCCCTCCTTATCGGAGGCGCGGGCAAGTACTCAGCGGCGCAGACGTATCCGTGGACCGAGCCGCTCCACGACCTCGTTCGGCACGCCGTTGAACGGCAGCTTCCGACGCTCGGGTCGTGCTGGGGGCACCAGGTGGTTGCCCGGGCGCTGGGAGGGTGCGTGGTCCACGACCCGGAGCGGGCGGAGCTGGGGTGTGGCTGGGTGGAACGAACGGACGCCGGGACCGAGGATCCCCTCTTTTGCCGCTTTCCCGCCCGCTTCCAAGCCAACATGGGGCACCACGACCGGGTCGTCGAACTCCCCCCCGACACGACGGAGCTCGCCCGCAATGACCAGCCCTATCAGGCCTTCCGGGTGAACGACGCCCCTCTCTATGGCACGCAATTCCACAGCGAGCTCGACGCCGAGCGGGAGCGAGAGCGCATTCTCGCGTACCGCGAGTATTACCGTTCGGCCCTCCCCGACGAGGAAACCGTGCAGCGCGTCCTGAAGAACCTGGCCGACACGACGGAGGTGGACAACCTGCTGTACGACTTCCTGATGACATTTGTCGCTCGTCCGCATCCCTCGGTGCCGCCGTCCACGCTGCTCCCGCCCGACGGCACAGAGGGCACTATGCCTGCGACCGGTCCCGGCCGGTATCGATCGCCGCGGTCCATGTCTCCCTCGTCGTAACGATGCGATTCAGGTCCCAGGGTCGTCGATGGTGTAGGTGGCCTCGGCCCGGTCGCAGGGCCCGCCAACCGGCGGATTGGGCTTCCGCACGGTCACCTCCACGCCCTCCACGTCGGGGTAGGTGTCGATCACCGTCTGGGCGATGCGGTACGCCAGCTTCTCAATCAGGTAGAAGTTGTTCTCCGTGACGAGCGTGCGGACGAATTCGTAGATCTGCTCGTAGTTGACCGTCCGCGTCAGGTCGTCGTGCAGGGCGGCCTCCTCAAAGTCGATCCCGACGCTCACGTCGACCTCATACCGTCCCCCCACGCGATGTTCCTCCTGCATCACGCCGTGATGGCCGTAGAAGACGGCGTTGACGAGACGGACAGTCCCGGTCGTCGAGTGGTCGGAGGCCGACAGAGTCCTCGAATCGACGCCGGACTCAGACTTGGGCATAGGTGGAAGCGAGAAGAAGTACGGAGGAATCAACTGAGGCGTCGCAACGGCATCCCCAGAAATCGATCGCTACGCCAGTTGTTTTTCGAGCGGCACCAGCTTGGGAATGGCAGCCAGCTCCCGGAATGCCCGGGCCCGCTCGGTGATGGCGGTCCGGGTGAGGTCGAGCAGCTTGTCGGGGCCGTAGCGCTGCACCGCGAAGGAGGCAATCACGCTTCCGTAAATGACCCCGCGGCGCAAGGCGTCCCGGTCGAGACTGCCCGCCCGGTGGAGGTGCCCCGCCAGCCCCCCCGCAAAGGCATCACCGGCTCCAGTGGGATCCTGGATGTCCTCCAGCGGGTAGGCGGGCGCGCTGAAGACCGAATGATCGGTAAAAAGAAGCGCGCCGTGCTCGCCCTTCTTGATGATGAGCGTCTCGGGCCCCATGTCGCGGATCAGGCCCGCCGCCCGTACGAGGTTGGGCTCGTCGGCCAGTTCGCGGGCCTCTGCGTCGTTGATGACGAAGCAATCGACCTGCGAGAGGGTCGTGCGGAGACTGTCGGGGGTGCTCTCGATCCAGTAGTTCATCGTGTCCGCAATCACGTACTGCGGATCGGCCACCTGGTCCAGCACGTCCCGCTGAATGCCCGGCTCCAGGTTGCCAAGGCACACGATGTCGCTGTCGAGATAGGAGTCGGGGATCTCCGGCTCGAACGAGGCGAGGGCGTTGAGCTGGGTGTCGAGCGTGTCCCGCTCGTTCATGTCGTAGTGGTACTGGCCGTGCCAGAAGAAGGTTTTCTCGTCCTCGTCAACCTCCAGCCCTTTGAGATCGACACCCCCATCGGCGAGGGTCTGGCGGTACTCGTCGGGGAAATCGTGCCCGACCACCCCTACGAGGCGGACGTCCTCACAGAAGGGGCGTGCGGCCAGGGTGAGGTAGGAGGCGCTGCCGCCTAGCACGCGCTCAGCGGATCCAAACGGCGTATCGATCGAGTCGAAAGCAACGGTCCCAACGGCGAGAATGCTCACAGGCGATGGCGGATCGTTCTGTACGGGTTGCGAACGGGGCGAAGGTAACAATGCGGGCGCACACTCAACACGCCCCGCGTGCAAATTCTAGGAAAAGGCGACAATTCCCGCCGGGCGCTGCGGGGCGGGTGTTGTGCAGCGACCCCGCAGAGATCCCCGTTGACGGAGTCGGGCCGACTCGCAGAACGATCTCGGGACGGCACTGCTGGGGCCCCGATCCGGAGCACCTCCACGTGAGTGCACAGGTGGTCTGAAGGGACAGGTGGATACTGAGACGGTCTCGGTCGTCCGTGTTGGACCGGAGGCCCGTGGCGTACGTCTTCATCTCACACGTGTGCGCTCGGGTCCTCTCAAGATTCTCATGGACGGAGTCTAAGCGGATAATCACCGAATCATGGGAAAACCTCAGCGTTTCCTCATGACGCTGAGATTTCTGTCGCATACACTTGAGTAGACTCGTCGCTGGAGGGTACGCTAAACCGCACTGTTGCTCCTCTGAGCACGTTTCCGGAAATGCCGGAACTCCGATAAACTCTAGAAACGACTTTCGCCGCCTCCTATGTCTAGCACAGTCGAACTCGCTGCGAAGACACTCGCCTACCGCTGGGGAGAGTTGCAGGAGAAGCCTCCCGCATTTATCGACGAGCTCATGATTGAGCTCACCACGGCGCTTGTAGCGGCTCGCCAGTCCGGCGAGGAGGACCGGGCCGAGTGCCTGGACGAGGTGCTCGACGCCCTGGCCGAAGG
Source organism: Bacteroidetes bacterium QS_3_64_15 (assembly GCA_003022565.1). Taxonomy (GTDB): domain Bacteria; phylum Bacteroidota; class Rhodothermia; order Rhodothermales; family Salinibacteraceae; genus Salinibacter. The sequence goes on from PXTN01000124.1 coordinate 5,201, forward strand.
AATCTACAAGTACGAGCGTCGGGCAGACGGGAACCTCGATGAGGCGACGCTCAGCCGCGCGATCGCTGAGATCCGGACCTGTTACTATCTGAGAAGCGGCATTCCCCAGGTTGGGATTCGGGGCAGGGGGGAGTCCCCGAGAAGAAGGGAGCCGGTAGGAGTTTTCCCGGACCGCGACAAGATCCCTATGATCCTCAACTGATCCTCTCTTCGAATCGGGACGTTGAAGCGCATCGCCCCTCCGGCATCAGGGGCGTTCCATCTCTTTCTGGCACTGCACTTCTGCCACGCCCGGGCCCCGGTGGGGGCACCGGGTGTTCTTAGTTGTGCGGAAGGGGGGCGCGCAGAGGGGGCGACGATCAGGAATGTCAAGCGGCAGTCCGGACGAGTTTCGAGCGGGGTCGAGCCCCGAACCCCGATGCCGAGAGCGAAGCGTTCGAGTACGTTCAGGGCGCGACCAGTCGAATACAAAGGGCTCGGATACAAACGGCCGGTCCCGTTTCAGATGCGATCGTCTTGATGCGATCATTCCGAAACGACTTGCTCGGCCCTTGCGAGTGGGAAAGCGCACGTTTACCATTTGAGCGTCGCGATCTTTTAACCTTCCGCTTGCCCCCATGCGATTGTCGCTTGTCCGGACGGCGGTCCTCGTGCTCGCATGCCTGGGCCTGATGGCCCCAGTGCACGCACAGGATTCCCCGCACGTTTTCCGAAATGCCACCCTTTACCCCATCTCCGCGGATTCCATCGACCCGGGCGTGATGGTCGTGCAGAACGGTACTATCCAGGCCGTTGGCGAAGCCGGGACCGTGGACGTGCCGGCCAGCGCCGAGGAGCACGATCTGGCCGGGAAGACAGTGATGCCGGGCCTCGTCGACACGCACTCCCACATCGGTCAGGTCAGCGGCGGCGACGGGTCGGCGGCCCTGCACCCAGATGCCCGCACGATCGACGCAATCAACGTGCGCCATCCATCGATGAACCGGGCCCGCGCCGGCGGCATCACGACGGTCCAGGTGCTGTCCGGCTCCGGGCATCTGTTGAGCGGGCAGACGACCTACCTCAAGCTCCGGGAGGGAGGCACCATCGACGAACTGTCGGCCTGTGACGATCGAGGGGTCAAAGACTGTGGGGGCATGAAGATGGCCAACGGCACGAATCCGCAGCGCGAGGACGGGCCATTTCCCGGCACGCGCGCCCGGGCGGCGGCCATGGCCCGCAGCCTCTTTGTGCAGGCGCAGGAATACCGGCGCACGAAGGAAAAAACGCCGAGTCAGCGGACGAGGCGCCGGACCGCGATCTGCGCATGGAGGGCCTCGTAGACGTGCTGGAGGGGCGGCGCACGGTCCACTTTCACACTCATCGCCACGACGACGTGCTCACGGCCATCCGCCTGAGCGAGGAGTTTGACTTTGACGTGGTGCTGCATCACGTGAGCGAGGGCTGGAAGGTGGCCGACGAGATTGCCGAGGCGAACGTGCCCTGCTCCATCATCGTGCTCGACTCGCCCGGTGGCAAGCATGAGGCCGACGAGGTGGCCTACCGCACGGGACAGGTCCTCGAAGACGCGGGTGTCGACGTGGCCTACCACACAGACGACCCCATTACAGATTCTCGGGTCTTTCTGCGTTCCCCCGCTCTCGGGGTACGCGCCGGCATGTCGCGCGAGGCGGCCCTCGAATCGGTGACGCTGGCCGGCGCCCGCATGCTTGGACTGGAGGACGAGGTCGGGTCCCTGGAGACAGGGAAAGATGCCGACTTCGTCGTGCTGTCCGGCGATCCGCTCAGCGCGTACACCAAGGTGGAGCAGACCTGGGTGGAGGGCAGCAAGGTGTTCGACCGCTCCGACCCCGACGACCGCGAGTTCGCCACTGGTGGCTACCGCGTGTACGACGACGCCATCCAGCACGTGCATGAACACAGTCGCGAGTAGCACCTCCCCGCTGCCCGCCGCGCCTCTCCGTCTGCCCTACTGGTTGCCCGATCTGCTATGTTCTCTGACGACTCCGTTCGCTTCCTCATCTTCTTTTTTGTGCTCGCCCCACTGCTCGTCCGGCCCGATCCGGCACAGGCCCAGCGGGTGGTGCAGGCCGACACGCTCTACACGATGACGGGCGACGGCCCCATCATCGACGGTGCGGTGCGCATTGAGGACAGCACGATCGCGGCGGTCGGGGCCGCCTCCGAGGTGTCGATCCCGTCGGGGGCCAAGGTGCACGAAACCACGGTCGCAACGCCGGGCCTCATCGATCCACGCGGGACCGTGGGGGTGTCGGGCCTCTACAACGTACCGGCCGACCAGGACCAGCTCGACACCTCCGAGCCCCTGCAGCCGGCCCTGCGGGCCATCGACGCCTACAATCCCCGCGAGCAATTGGTCGAGTTCGTCCGTGAGCTCGGCATTACCACAGTGCACGCCGGCCACGCGCCCGGCGCCCTCATCAGCGGAGAGACGGCCGTTTTCTCCACGTCGGGCGAGACGGTCGACGAGGCCGTAGAAGACCGGCGCACGACCGTCGCCTTCACGCTGGGGCCGGACGCTCAGGCCCGCTTCGAGTCGCCCGGCACGCGGGCCAAAGGGCTCTCCATGATCCGGCAGGCCCTCGCGGACGCGGAGGCGGCGATGGGGAACGACGAGCCGGAGACGGATCTGGGCACGGGCGTCCTCCAGGCCGTGCTGCGCGGCGAAGTGCCGGCCCTCGTCACGGCCCACCGCGCCCACGACATCCAGACGGCGCTCCGCCTCCAGGAGGAGTTTGGCTTTGAGATGATTCTCGACGGCGCTGCCGAGGCATACCTCATGGTCGATGAGATCAAAGAGGCCGGTGTGCCGGTCATTCTGCACCCCACCATGACCCGTCCGAGCGGCACGACCCAGAACGCGGCCTTCACCACGGCGGCCACGCTGCACGAGGCGGGCATTCCCGTAGCGATTCAGAGCGGATGGGAGCCCTACGTGCCCAAGACGCGCATCGTGCTCTTTGAAGCGGGCATCGCTTACGCCCACGGGCTACCGCGCGAGGCGGCGCTCGCCAGCGTCACGCGCACCGCGGCCTCCATTCTCGGCCTCGATGACGTGGGCACCCTCGCGCCAGGGCAGGACGCCGACCTCGCCCTGTTCGACGGCGATCCGTTCGAGTACACCACGCAGGTCTGCACGGTCCTCAACGACGGACAGGTCGTCAGCGACGAGTGCAAGTAGTTTGACAGGAGCGGTCAAATCCCGACCGGGCCACTCGGATTTCTCACGGGACGCGACTGCGGCGTCAGAGGCAGTTCAATCTGCTCATGTATCCTCCTCGACGATGCGTGGCATTCCGATGCGCGCACGCGTCGTGAACTGCCTCTCGAGCCTTGCTACGCCTCTGTGAGAAAACCGGGCTAGCGCTCTCTCAATCGGTCTCTTTGAGAGTGCGCCGAGGGGGCTATTGTCTGCACGATTCCGGACGGAGAAAGCCCGCAGTGTCCCGCGGAAGAGACTCCAGGAGGGACGAGAGCGGCGGGTCGTGGGACTCCCCGAAGATCTCGAAGGGGATGCCGTCTGCGAAGAATTTGAGGGGCCGGTGGTCGTCCGGCTGGTACGTGACGTAGTGCTCCAGTGCCTTGCGCCCCTGCTCCAGCTCTGAGGTACAAACCGGAACGACGCAGTCAATGCGCTCGGGAGGAGAGTGTTGAAGGTCGTCGGGCGGGGCCAGGTCTCCGGAAGGAGGGGGAAAGGTGATGAAGGCGAGGCGCCGGGGATGGTTGTTGCCTTCTGCCCTGAGGCCACACGCCACACGTTTAACGGCATGATGGATTGTGAGGTGATCAGAGTGACGGGTGATGCCGTGGTCGGGAAACGTGATGGCCACGTCGGGGCGGATGCTGTGAAAACGGTCGGCAACCTCCTCTTCGAGGCGGAGCGGATTCTGCTCCGCGAGACCGCCATCCGGGTATTCGAGAACGGTCAGGGAAGTGAGGTCAAGTGTTTCGGCGACCTGTTGCAACTGCCGGTACCGCATGCGAGACATTTCAGCCCGACCGTAGCCGAGCCTGTGGCGGTGCGACGTGGCCTCCCCGTGGGTAAAGGTGAGCAGGTGAACCTCATGCCCCGCCCGGCGCTGACGGACGATGCCAGGACCCGGCCCGAACGACTCGTCGTCCGGATGTGGAAAAACGTAGAGAAAGGTGGCCATCAGAGCAGAAACCGGTGCTGGTGCGGAGA
>PXTN01000125.1 GCA_003022565.1 Bacteroidetes bacterium QS_3_64_15
CGACGTTGATCCCCGCAGCGCCGTTGGACTCCAACGGCGCTACTGGAGGGCAGCGAATTCAGAAGTGGAGAGTGTACACTGAATTCTCGTAACTGGTATTAGGTCTCCTGTGGATACGTCACGCCCCACTCGGCCCGGAGGGCGTCCATCGTTTCGAGGAGGGCATGGCTCTCGTCGAGGGGCATCCGAGGGCTCTCCGTCCGTCCCTCGCGGAGACAGTGCATGACGTGGGCTGCTTCGAACTGGTATCCGTTGCCCTCATACGGGCGGGCCCACGTCTCCGTCGTGCCGTCATCCCGGGTGAGCTCGAAGGGCGCGCCCTTCCACCAGGCGCGCGTGCCATGGAGGCGGCCACGCGAGCCGGCAAGGACGCAGGTGCGCCCGGCGTCGGCCCGCACGGAGGCGTGCCACACCGCCTGCGTGCCGTCGTCGTAGCGGAAAACGGCGGCGCACTGCTCGTCGACCCCGGTCTCGCCGATCACCGCTGAGGAGGTGATGGTGTCCGGCGGCCCGAACAGGTCGAACGCGAACGCGAGGGGGTACACGCCCAGGTCGAGCAGGGCCCCGCCGCCGAGGGTGGGATCGAAGAGGCGGTGGGTGGGGTCGAAGGACTGGGTCATGCCGATGTTGGCCTGCAGGAGATGCACGTCGCCGAGGGCCTGCTCGTCGTGGACAAGGCGACGCACGTCGTCCATGACGGGCAGGAAGCGGGTCCACATCGCCTCCATCAGAAACTGGTCGCGGCGCCGGGCCGTCGCAATGAGCTGTTCGGCCTGCTCGGCGTTCAGTGCGAGGGGCTTCTCGCAGAGCACAGCACAGCCCGCCTCCAGGGCCATCGTGGCGTGCTTGAGGTGGACCGAGTGGGGGGAGGCCACGTGGACGACGTCGAGATCGGGGTCCGCTACGAGGGCCTCGTAGGAACCGTGCCGGTGGGGCACGTCGAACGTGTCGCCGAACGCGTCGGCCCGCTCCGGGGCCCGGGAGCCTACAGCGGTCAGCTCGGCATCGGGGAGTAGGGCGAGGTCCTCGGCGACGAGGTGGGCGATGTTTCCAGTGCCGAGGATGCCCCAGTTTATAGGCATGGGTTGACGGTTGGAAGGTTGGGTAGCATTTCGATCCTGTGAGTTGAAATCTCAGAACTGCGTTCCCTTCGGGAAAACGATCGACGGCGGACACCCCGGTGAGTACTCGGTCACTACGTTCCCAGCGCCGCAGACGGCGGTTTCTCGGCGTTCATCGGCGGTCTGCCGGCCGAAAGCCTTCGGCCCGCGGTCGCCGCACGTAAAGGCAGCGCTTCCGCGGTCAACTCACACTGTTGGAGTGCGACCGAAAGTTGGAAAGTGGGGACTAATCCCGCTGAGGCCCGTCTCTGCTCTCTTGCCTCATAATCCAGGGTCAGGGCGTCTCTGCGGTCATTGTTCGCTGGAGGGCCTCGCGGGTGGTGTCGAGCCGCGCCTCCATTGCGTCGCTGAGGACGACCTCGTAGCCGGACGTCCCCGGGTCGAGGGCCCGGAGCTGTGCGGGCAGTTCCGACAGGCGGGCCGACGCGTGCTCGCGGAGGGCCGTGAGGGGGCGGGCAGTGCCCGATTCCGTCCGCTCGCCCCCAGCCATCACTCGCTCCAGCAGCGGCGCGCCGCTGATCTGTTCCGCCTCGGTCGCGATGACGTCGCGCACGGCCACCTCCCCGTCGTACTGCCGCACCACTTGCTTGCGCCCCGGCAGGTTCGACTTCTCTGCGGACAGCTTCATGCGGGGCTCGCCCGCATACCCGCACAGCTTGTACGCGCTGTCGAGGGCCGGCTGGTCGGCGGAGGTGCCCATCTTGGTCCCCACACCGAAGCCGTCGATGGGCGCATTCCGGTCAAGCAGGTCCTGTATCTTATACTCGTCGAGCCCACCGCTGGCAATAATCTGGATGTCGGTCAGGCCCGCCTCGTCGAGCAGGCGGCGGGACTCGTGGGCCAGCTCCGCAAGGTCCCCGGAGTCGAGCCGAATGCCGCGGATCTGCACCTCCTCGCCCGTTTCGTCCATGAGGTCGATTGCCTTGCGCACGCCGCCCAGGGTGTCGTAGGTGTCGACCAAGAGGATCGTCTCCGGGTACAGGTCCGAGAAGGCGCGGAAGGCTCCCATCTCCGAGTCGTGCGCCTCGATGTAGCTGTGGGCCATGGTGCCCGTGATGGGGATGTCGTAGGCCTGCCCGGCGGCCACGTTGGAGGTGGCGTCGACCCCCGCAATGTAGGCAGCGCGCGCGCCCTTCATCGCCGCGTCGGGGCCGTGCATGCGGCGCATGCCGAAGTCGGCCACGAGCCGGTCCACGTCGCCGACTCGGGCGGCTTCCACAACCCGGCTGGCCTTCGAGGCAATCATCGTTTGGAAGGTAATCTGATTCAGCAAAAACGTCTCGACCAGCTGGGCCTCCCCGATGGGGGCCACCACTTCGAGGATGGGCTCGTCCGGAAACACCGGCGTGCCCTCCGGCACGGCGTAGACGTCTCCGGTAAACTCAAAGTCGGCCAGCCAGTCGAGAAAGGCGTCCTCGAACCGGTCCTGCTCGGCGAGGTAGCCCAGGGCCTCGTCCGAGAACGAAAGCGACTCCAGAAACTCAAGCCCCTGTTCCAGCCCGCAGGCCAGCAGGTAGTTGCGGTCTCGCAGGCGGCGGACAAAGAGGTCGAACACCGCCGGCTCGTCCATGCCTTCCCGCCAGTAGGCCTGGAGCATGGTGAGCTGGTAGAGGTCCGTGTATAGCGCGGACGTGTCGGCGCGGAGCTGGTCGTCGAAAGGCATGGGTGTATTGGGGGATGCGTGGGAAGTGACGCGTGACGCGTGAAACGTGAGGTGCGATTGGTGCTCCAGCCCAAGGTCACGAATCACTCATCACGTTTCACGGATCGATTTTCGGAGAGGGGCAACCACGAAAGCTATCCGGCCCGTTTGTTGACAGGGAGCATGCATCTATGGGCTCACGTCCAGTGACGCATTGAGGGCGCGGTCGATGCGGGCCTGCGTCTCAGTGAGGTGGGCCCGCGTGTCCCGGTCGAGGTTGGGGGCATCGAGGGCCTGTTCAATCCGGGTAGACAGGTCGCTTAGTTCGAGGCGGGCCATCGAGCGCACGTCCTCGGGCGCCTCGAGCTGGTCGGCGCCGGCCAGGGTAATCGTGATCCAGCTGGTCTTGCCCATCATCAGTTCGATGAGGAGGTCGGCGTAGGTGCGCTGCAGGGTGCGACGGAAAGAGTTGATGGGGGTGGGCTGAGAGGGATTCTCAAGCTCGTTCCAGATGGCGCCGGTCAGGTCCTGGAACAGCGCGCCGGGGCGGTAGGTCGATCCCGTCGTGCGCACCTGCGTGTCGATCATGCGCTGCAGGCGCGCCGGATGCAGCAGCTCGCGGAGCAGGTTGGTCTGCACCATGTCCACGTGGCGGTGCACCGGGTAGTCGACCGGGAGGCTGGGGGAGATGCCCCAGTGATAGTGCCGGTTGGGGGCCAGCTTGTTAAGCCACTCAGCGTCGAATTTGAAGGCATCGGGGGCGAAGGCCCCGTCGATGAGAAGCTGCACGGCCTCACGCTGCTCCTGCGCCGGGACGGGGCGGAGCGGCGTGCGCGCATCGGGGGTGCCCTTGTGGTCGCGGGCCACGTAGCTGCCGCCCACGGTCTTCGTCACGGGGAGGAGAGACCGGTAGCGCTCCACGATGAGAGAGGTCGTGGCGCGGCGAAGCGGGTAGTAGCGCTCGCCCTCAGTCACGAGCCGGTCGTCGAGCTTCGGCATCACCTTCCGCACGAGTTGCATTCGGGTCTGCGCAAAGGCCTTGGGGTCGCTCCCGAGCTCTCCCGCGTTCGTCAGCGGATCGACGGCATATCCGCCCAGCCAGTTGTCCTCGTCGGTGCCGTAGCGGTGCATCGGGTCGCTCGACGTAGCGGCAATCTTGTTGAGGCCCGCCTCTGCGGCCGTGGCCATGCCGGCGAGGGGCGCATCCCGCGTGAGGGGCCCGCCGTCGGATTGCTCAGTGATCGGCATATAGCCGTACTTGATGGCCCACTCGTCGTAGGTGCCCACCCCCGGGTTCCAGTAGTACCCCTGGTTCTCTTTGTTGGGGGCAAGGTTGACCGGCGCATAGTCCATCACCGAGAGGCTCACGCCGTGCTTGCTCGTATATGCCTCGTCGTGGAGCTCCTCAGTGGGGATGCCCGAAGAGGCCTTGAAGTTGTGGCGTAGGCCGAGCGTATGGCCCACCTCGTGCATCACGAGGTCTTTGATTGCCGGTCCCAAGTAGTCCTCCGGCATCGGGACCCCAGGTTCGAGAGCACCGCGGGCGAGGAGCATCGTGCGCTGCAGGCCGATCTGCTGCGCCTTGCTCCGCTCTGCCCAGCAGGCGCGCCGGGCGAGGTCAGGCGAGAGCACCTTGCGGAGCGCCTTCGGGGTGCGGGGCTGAATGGGAAGATGAGCGCCGAGTTCACCGTTCGTAGAGGACTCGGGGGTGAGTTGGCTGTAGGTTTGCTGCCACCCGCTTACGAACGAGGAGGAGATGAGGATGTCGGCATTTAGGATCTCGCCGGTGCGCGGGTCGGTCTGCGAGGGGCCGACGGCGTAGCCCATCTGGTGAGCCGCCGTCCACCGGACCGTGGAATGGCGGATGTCCTCAGCGCTCCACGTCGAGTCGTCCGGGGCCGTCTTGGCCATCACCGCATTTTTGTACCCGGCGGCCCGGTAGGCCTCGTTCCAGGCCTCGATGCCTTGCTCCACGTATTCGCGGTACCGCTCCGGCACGGTACGGTCCACATAATATACGATCGGCTCGGCGGGCTTCACGAGCTCGCCGCGTTTGTAGGCCGCCGTGTCGCTGGGGGCCAGCCGCCAGCGCTGCACGTAGCGCTCGTAGGGATCGGCCGACCGGTCGCGCGAGACGTCCTTCACGGCGTTGGTGAAGTAGCCGACCCGGTCGTCGGCGGGGCGGGGCTGCATTTTCGTCTCCGGAAGCTCGAACAGCGAGTACCGCACGCCCACAGGCACGGCCCGATAGTCGGGCACGGCCTCGCCCCCGATGAGCGGTGCGCTCGACCCCTGGTAGGTCAGCGACACGTCGATCTCGGTGTTCTCAGGGAAGCCCATCGCCTGGTCCACGTAGCTCTTATCTTGCTGGAAGGCCGCCGGCGCCCCGCCGAAGTAGAATTTGAGCCGGTCCCCGATCTGCGGGTAGTCCGACACGAGGAAGTCGGAGAACTTGATGAGCAGATGTCCGGTCGAGTCGTTCTTGCTCACGATGTCGAAGGCCTCGATCGTAGAATGGGCGGTGTTGTCCTTCAGGGAGGTGCGCATCGGCCCTTCGTCCGCCCGGAAGCGGACGTTACGGTGGACGAGGTGCACCTTCTGGTTCACCCGCCGGAACTGCATCAGGCGCGTGTCGCTGAGGGGGAGCCCATCATGCAGGTTGAAGACGCCCGCCCCCTGACTAATGTGCATGGTGAGCCCGAACGACCTGCCCAGTCGCTCTTTTGGAATTTCGGCGTAGAGTGTCCCGTCGTCCTTCCGATGGAGGGGGAGGAAGCCGTCGATCTTTTTCGTCTCCTTGAGGGTCTTGTCCCACGGCTTGAAGGAATCGTCTCCGTTCTCCTCATCCTCGTCGGCCTTCTCGGTCTCGGCGGTCTCTTTCGCCGAGGCCGTCGTCGAGTCCCCGGCCGATTCGTCGGGATGAACATTGACGGTCGTGCAGGACGCGAGCAGAAGGGTGCTGAGCGTGAGCAGAAGAAAGGTGCGCATGGAGGCGGCGTGGCGTGCGTGCACAGAGGGTAGCGGCGCTCGTTTTGGCTTCATCGCCCCTACGACGGACCAGTACGCGCGGTTCGCCGATGGGTCCTTTCGCCCGGATTTCTCACGGGACGCTACTGCGGCGTCAGCGGCGGAGGGCGTTCTCGACGACCCGTCCCGGAAGCCTTGTTAATGAGAGCAGCGGCTTCGGATGTCGTATGCGTCGCTTGAGAAGGGTAGGATTGGGGCTCGACAAGCATCCCCGACAGAGTACCGCGGGGACCGTGGGCTGCCGACCCGGTGTCCAAAGCGCTTTCAGCAATCGTCCGTTCACTGCGCCTTCGCCAGGCCTCCGTCTGTGTTAAAGTTGTGCAACCGAAAGCGCTTGCGGCAGAACGCAGGCCTGTGCCTAGGGTTGAAGCTCCCGACGATCCGGCGGGCCCAACGATCGCGGCCGGTCGGTTCTCAGATGGACTCCCTCTACAACCAGATGGTACACGCTCGATGAACGTTCTACAACGCTTTCGTGAGGCCTGGCTCCGTATCACCCCGACCTCCCACGTCCTTGAGTACGCGGGCGACTGCCCGCACTGCGAGGAGCGCACGACGTGGGCGGTGCGGATTCTCGAAGGGTATGCTCGCTGCCAGTCGTGCGGCCACAATCCGCTACACCGCAGCGACGCCGTCCCGACGGAGCAACAGGACCCGGCGACGCCCCGGCCGGAGTCCCAGGTCCCTGCGTGAGACCCTTTCGGAGAATATTTCACGGCCCTGTTCTGGACGCCAGTCCGGAGCGGGGCATTTTTTGTACGTCGGATCGCGAGAGCGGGAGCTGACGGAGCGAAAACCGCACCCTGGACGCAGTGAAGGCGTACGCTCCAGAGGGGCGAGGGACAAATTGAAACCGTCTCTCAGTCTTACGGCGCCACGCGCTGGCGGGTCGCCTGCTCCTGCTGCATCTCTTCCTCAAACGCCTCGCGGCTCTTGGGCTGCACGTCGAGGCGATCGAGGAGCAGGTCGTACACCTTGTCGCTCAGGATTTGCTGCTCCACCTTTTCCATCATATCCGGCATCGAGCGGTAAAACTGCTTGATTTGCTGGGAGGACACCTCGTCGTCCCCCTCGGCCTGATCGGCAAAGAACGCCTGTAGCTCCTCGTCGGACACCTCCAGGTCCTCCTCCTCGATGATCTGGTCTCGGATGAGCATCCAGCGGCCCTGCTTCTCGGCGTCGCGGCGGTTGCGCCGGCGGAAGTGCTCCTCGTCGAAGTCCGCGGGCAACTCGCCGTCATTTTCTTCTTCCACCTGTTTGACAAACGAGTCGAGGTAGCCCTCAATCACCGACTCAGGGACCGGCACCGGGTGAAGCTCCAGCATCTTGTCGATGACCTCGCCCTGCACCATCTCGCGGGCCCGTCCGTCCCAGGCCTCCTGCAGGCGCTTGCGGATCTCCCCGCGGAAGGCCTCCAGGTCGTGAAACTCCCCCTCGGAGACGCGGCGGACGAATTCCTCGTCGAGCGGCGGAAGGTCGCGGCGTTTCACGTCGTTGACGGTGACCTCGTAGAGACGGTCTTCCTCCTCGCCGCCGTGGTCGTGCTGGTGGCCGTGGCCCTCATGCTCGTGGGTCGGCTGTTCCTGTGGCAGCGTCACGCGAAAGGTCTCCCCGGCCTTCCGGCCCATGAGGGCCACGCGCAGGTCTTCCTTGAGGCGTTCGTCGTCGAGGAAGAAGGTGAGGTCCTCGTCCTTGTCCCCGATGATGGGCGTGTCGGTCTGTGGGTCGATGCGTTGGAGATCGATGTTTACGTAGTCGGTGTCCCCGGCCGGCTCGTCTTCGAGCGGCAGCAGGTCGGCCTCCTCCGTCCGGAGGCGGTCGATCTCCTCCTCCACGTCCTCCTCCGTCACCTCGGGGTCGAGCATCGGGACTTCCACGGAAGAGAGGTCCTCGAGCTCCACCTGAGGGCGCACGCCGAACCGAAGAGTGGCCCGGAGGTCCTCGTCGAGCTCGTAGTCGAGATCCACCAGCGTCGGCTGGCCGAGGGGCTCGATCTCGTCGTTCTCCTCGACCGCCTGCTCGAACGCCTCCTGCACACACTGCTCGGCCACCTTGTAGCCGATCGCCTCGCCGTGCATCTTTTTTACGAGCCCGAGCGGGGCCTTGCCCTTGCGGAAGCCCTGTACGTCCATGTTTTTCCGCTGGGCCTTCAGGGCCTCCTTGAGCCTGGGCGCCAGGTCCTCGGCCGCGATGTGGATGTCCAGTTCGTACTCGACCGGAGAGGATTTCGAGAGCGTGGTGTCCATGAGCAAGAAGACGTTGGGCTGAAGCGACGAGGGCGACCGGGAGCCGGGAAGTGGGGCTCTGCCGCGGATTCTTCCGACAGAACATAATGCGCAGGGCGGACGAAAGATCGCCCCAGATCCCCTCTGCGCGTCCGCTACGACCGAATCCCCCGCAAATCCCGGATGAAAAGCGGACGTGCGTGACGAGAGATGTATGAAGCGTGACAACGTGAAGAGTGATGCGTGATTTGGAAGTCCCGATCATGTGTCCTCACGCATCACGTCTCACGCATCACGCCCCCTACCGGTACGTCACCCACCGGGCAATCTCGCGTAGGCTAGGCGTCTTGCCGTAGGACAGAATCCCGATGCGGTAGATGCGCCCGGCGAGCCCGATCACGGCCACAAACGTGGCGACCAGCAGCCCGAACGCCGTCGCCATCTCCCAGGCCGGCACCGTCGTGATGACCGCCCGCAGCATCATGAGGATGGGCGAGAAAAAGGGAATGAGCGACAGCACGACGCTAATCGTGGCGTCGGGGCTCTCCAGGACAAAGGTCAGGAAGAGAATGGGGAGGATGAGGGGCGTCATAACGGGCAGGAGCAGGTTCTGAGCGTCCTGCTGCTGCTCGACGGCCGAGCCCACCGCGGCGAAGAGGGACGCGTACAGAAGAAAGCCGCCCAGGAAGAAGAGGATGAACCAGGCGATGAGGGTGAACGGGATCGTGGGGATGGAAAGGCCCGCCGCCTCCGCCATCGCCTGCGAAGAGGCGTCCGGGGCCACGCCGAGCGACGACGGGTCCAGGAAGAGGGCCAGGAGGGGCGCGGCGCCCGCCAGTCCCCCCACGACGACGGCCGACCACACCAGCATCTGCGTGAGGCCCATGGCCCCAATCCCCAGCACCTTGCCCATCAGCAGCTCGAACGGGCGCACGGACGACACGATGATCTCGACAACGCGGTTACTCTTCTCCTCAATCACCCCCTGCATCACGTACTGCCCGTAGACGAACACCGCAAAGTAGATGATGAATGCCATCGCGTATCCGATCGCGGTGTAGGCAAAGGTGTGGTCCGCTCCCGTGCCTTCCTCCTGGAGCGTGCGGCTCTCCACAGTGACGTCCGACTCAAGAATGGAGAGGACGCTCGTCGTGGCGTCGGCGGCGCGGAGGCGCTGCTGTTGCACGACGCGGCCGACGCGATCGTCGATCTGAATCTGATCGGTGAGTCCACCGCCCTGCGTGGAATAGTAGGTTGCACTGCCCGTGCCCGCAAGCAGCGAGTTGGGCAGCAGGAGGGAGCCGTCGTACGTGCCGGCGCGGACGGCGGCCTGCACCGAGTCAATCGGCCCTGTTCGGTCCACGACGGCGACCGTCTTTTGGCTGCTCTGCTCGGCCAGGTAGCCGAGGGCAGCGGGGGCCACTGCGACCAGGACGAAGCCGAAGGGCACGAGAAGGGTGGCTAGGATGAATGCCGTCGACCGCACGCGGCGCCGGTACTCGCTGCGAATGATGAGCCAGATTTTGTGGAAGGAGATCTTCATCCTCGAGCTCGGGCGACTTCGAAGAAACGGTATGCGACGGAATTATGCTGCGGCCTCGATGGACTGCTTCTGCAGGCGCTCCGCCTCGGCCTCCCCAACGGTGTCGACAAAAATCTCATTCAGGGGCGGCGCCACTCGCTCGTAGCGGTATACGTCGTCGGTGCGGTCGAGGGCGAGGTCCAGAACCGTGCGGGCGTCGGTGTCGTCTGCAAGGGTGAGCTCGGCGCGGTGGGCACTCCGGGTGTTTACGCGCACCCGCCCGTCCCCCGCCAGCTCGTCGATGAACGTGTCGGGCCCATCGAACTCCAGCACCAGCGTGTTCGTGCCAAACTGCTCCTTGATGTCGCGCAGGGCCCCCTGGAGCACCACCTCCCCGCCCGCCATGAGACAGATGTCGTCGCAGAGCTGCTCCACCTGCTCCATGCGGTGGGAGGCAAACAGGATGGTGCGGTCCTCGCGGCGCAGCTCCAGGATGATGTCGCGCAGGAGGTCGGCGTTGATGGGGTCGAGGCCGCTGAAGGGCTCGTCGAAGATGAGGAGCGACGGGTCGTGCAGCAGCGCGGCGATGAACTGAATCTTCTGCTGCATGCCTTTCGAGAGCTCCTCTGTTTTCATGTCGGCCCAGCCCGTGGCATCGAAGCGGTCGAGCCAATGGTCGGCCCGCTCCGCGGCTTTTGCTCGGGGAAGACCTTTGAGCGTGCCGAGGTAGACGAGCTGCTCCTTCACGCGAAGGCGGTCGTAGAGCCCCGACTCCTCGGGCAGATACCCCATCCGCTGCTGGCTCCACGGACCCACCTCGCGCCCGTCGTACCGGACCGCCCCAGTGTCGGGCACGGCGATATACGTGATCATCCGGATTGTCGAGGTCTTGCCCGCTCCGTTGGGCCCGAGGAGACCGAGGATGCGACCGGGCTCGGCCTCAAACGACACGTCGTCCACCGCCAGCGTGTCGCCGTAGCGCTTCGTCACG
>PXTN01000126.1 GCA_003022565.1 Bacteroidetes bacterium QS_3_64_15
AATCCCGACCCGTCCACCCTCATGACTCATCAACTCATGACTCGCAACTCATGACCCGATGCTAACCGTCCGCGAGCACATCGACATCGCTGCTCCGGTGGACCGCGTGTTCGCGTTCATGGACCGGCCCACCCACCAGGCCGACATCACGCCGAGCCTCTCAGACTCCACGCTCCTCGAGCGGCTGCCAAATGGAGGCTGCCGGGCCCGCTACGTCTACCAAATCCTCGGGCTGTCCTTCTCCGGCGAGGTCCGTGCAACCGACTACGCGCCCGACGAGCGCATCGTGTGGAGCATGGAGGGCGACCTGCAGGGCACCATCCGGTGGTACTTCGAGCCTTCCGATGCCGGCTGTCGCATCACCTACGCGGCGACGTATCAGAGTCCCGGCCCCCGCCTGCTTCGGCCCCTAATCCGTCCCCTCATCCGGCGCTACAACGAGCAAGAGGTGTCTACACTTCTTCACAACTTGAAAAAGCGGCTTGAATCGCCCGGGGCACCTGAGCGCTAAATGGCGCTAAATGACGGTATCGCTTCGGGAGAAAACGGGCCGCCCCCTTCCCAACCTGAGTCTATCCCGTCTTTGCCCGAGCCTGAGCACGTCTTACGATATGATGATGGCGTGAATTTAAATTCAATTTATATCTGTTTTTCGTTGTCACACTTGACAGGGACAATTGCGTCTGTATAGTTGGGATCAGTCTTTAGCGGACGACCTGTCCTGCCTATGCATATGCAGATGTCTTCTTTCTCTCCCGCCACTTTGGTGTCCGGTTCGGGCCAGCTCTCGCCTCGGGAGTCCCGGTCGGCGGCGGGTCGTTCGATCGTCCTCGAAGGGATTGCCGTGCAGGGACGCGCGCTGAGAGGACGTCGTCGTTCAGCGCTTGTCCTTTCGATTCTTGCGGACTAACAACCGACGGTCAATCCCTTCCCAACGATGACACTAGGTATCGTGCGGCGCCGAGGGATTGGCTCCCTCGCCCACACACTGATGCCTGAGCAACTGTCCACCGTCATCGTTACTGATCTCTCCCGTTCTCTCGGGACCTGCGTATGTTCGTCCCGTGTCTCAGGAGACATCACGGCATTGATTCCTTCCACTGGACCACCCGGAGAGATCTAGTGCGCGCTCGTCGTCCCCTGCGACATCTTTCCCAAACCAAGTTGACCAAGCCGACCGATGCCTACCGACACCCTGCAGTCCTCCGATTCAGCGACCACCGCGAATGGTGCGCACGACGCCCCCACCCTCAAGGGGTCTGAGATTTTCGTCCGCGCTCTTGAGGAAGAAGGGGTGGACCGCGTCTTCGGCCATCCGGGGGGGGCCGTCATCAAAATCTACGACGCGATGGAGCGCATCCAGCCGTCGTACGACCATGTGCTCGTTCGACACGAGCAGGGCGGCACCCACGCCGCCGAGGGCTACGCGAAGGCTACTGGTCGCGTCGGCACGGTGCTCGTCACCAGTGGCCCCGGCGCCACGAATACCGTCACGGGCATCGCGGACGCCTACCTCGACTCGGTTCCCATCGTCGTCTTCACCGGGCAGGTACCCACCCACCTGATCGGCAACGATAGCTTCCAAGAAACCGACACGACGGGCGTCACCCGCAGCATCACGAAGCACAACTTCCTGGTGCGGGACGTGAACGAGCTGGCGTCGACGGTGAGGCAGGCCTACCACATCGCCCGCACGGGCCGGCCCGGCCCGGTCGTCGTCGACATTCCAAAGGACGTGCAAATGAGCGAGGCGCCCTTTTTGTATCCGGAGGAGCCGGACCTGGACGGGTACAGCGTGCCCGGTGCCGCGGCGCCGTCGCAGGTGGACCGGGCCGCCCAGATGATCGAGGAGGCCGAGAAGCCACTCCTCTACTCCGGCGGCGGGACGATCAACGCCGACGCCCCGGAGGCCCTCACGAGGCTCGCCCGCAAGGCCAACATTCCGGTGACTACCACCCTGCACGGCCTGGGGGCCTTTCCCGAAACCGACGACCTGGCGCTCGGCTGGCTCGGGATGCACGGCTTCTACCACACCAATATGGCCGTGCAGAACGCCGATCTCATCATCGCCTGCGGCGCGCGGTTCGACGACCGCGTGACGGGCGACGTGGAGGCGTGGGCCCCCAACGCTGAGATCATCCACATCGACATCGACCCCTCCTGCATCTCCAAGAACGTGTACGCCGACTGCGCGCTGATCGGGGACGCGCAGGAGGTGCTTCAGCAGCTCCTGCCGAAGGTGGAGCCAAAGGACACGACCGACTGGCTCACCCAGATCGACGAGTGGCGCGAGGAGTGTCCGCCCTACGAGTACGAGGCCTCTGAGAACGACGACATCGCTCCTGAGTCCGTGGTGGAGCAGCTGTACGAGAAGACGCAGGGCGACGCCGTGATGGTGACGGATGTGGGCCAGCATCAGATGTGGGTCTGTCAGTACTATAAGTTTGGCCAGACGCGCTCGCACATCAGCTCCGGCGGGCTCGGGACGATGGGCTTCGGCCTCCCGGCGGCGATGGGTGCGGCGTTTGGCATGCGCGAGGGGCGCGACCTGGACGTCGTCTGCGTGAGCGGCGACGGCGGCTTCGTGATGAACGCGCAGGAGCTGAGCGTGGCGGCTCGCCACGGCCTGCCCCTCAAGATTGCCGTGCTCAACAACAACTACCTCGGCATGGTGCGGCAGTGGCAGTCTCTCTTCCACGAGGAGCGGTTCAGCCACACGGACCTGCGGCCGACCAACCCCGACTTCGTGAAGCTCGCGGAAGCCCATCACTGCGTGGGCCTGCGCGCCACCTCGCCCGACGAAGTGGGCGACGTGATCGATCAGGCCTGGACGGTGGACGACCGGCCTGTGCTCATGGAGTTTCAGGTGCCGAAGGAGGAGATGGTCTTTCCCATGGTTCCCGCCGGCGCCGCCAGCGATGACATGCTCACGGAGATGTTTAATAAGGAGAAGATGGCTGAAAAGTGATGTGTGAGGAGTGATACGTGAATCGTGAAAACGTGAGGCTGCCCGTCATCACGCATCACGCTTCACGCATCACACCTTCAGTCTCTTCGCCCTGTATCGTTCTCCACGCCAAAGACAAACGGCCTATGTCCGACGAAGCCCCCCTCACCCGCCAGCAGATCCGCCGGAAGCGCAAGTTCGGCGAGCCGATCCTGCCCGAAGAGGAGGACGAGGCCGAGCAGGAGCACCGGCACATTATTGCCGTGGAACTCGAAAACACGATCGGCGCGCTCAATCGGGTCACGAACCTGTTCTCGGCGCGCGGCTTCAACCTGGAGAGCGTGGCGGTGGGGGAGACGGAGGAGCCGTCCGTCGCCCGCCTCACGCTCGTCACGGTGGGCAACGACCGCATCGTGGCCCAGATCACGCGCCAACTCGACAACCTCGTGAACACCTACGACGTGACGGACCTGACCGACGCGGAGCATGTGGAGCGCGAGCTGTGCCTGCTGAAGGTACAGTACACGTCCGAGACGCGCCCGGAAATCCTGGACATCAAAGACATCTTCCGTGGACGCGTCGTCAACGTGACGCCCGAGACCATGGTCTTGGAGGTGACGGGTCCCAACAAGAAGATCAACGCCTTTGTGGGCATGATGGAGGAGCATGGCATCGAGGAGGTGGCGCGCAGCGGGCAGGTCGCCATGCACCGCGCCCTGGAGTATGAAGCCCCCAACCCCCTTGCCTCCGCCGACGCCGAGTCCACCACGAATGGTTCGGCCTCTGACGAGTGAAAAGGGCTGAATTCCCCAATCACGTGTCACGCGTCACGCAACACGAAATACGCACTATCCGACAGCGACGGGCACACTAGCTCGAAGAATTGCTTCCCCCATCGATTCCCCGATTCCATGAATGTCCACTACGACGCCGATCCGTCTCTCATCCGCGACAAAACGGTGGCCGTCATTGGCTACGGCAGCCAGGGCCACGCCCACGCGCTCAACCTGCACGACAGCGGGGTGGACGTGGCCGTGGGCCTGCGGCCTGGCTCTTCGTCCCGCCCGAAGGCCGAGCAGCAGGGCCTCACGGTCATGAAGATTGACGAGGCCGCCGCCTGGGGCGACGTAGTGATGCTCCTCATCCCCGACCAGCACCAGAAGGATGTGTACGAGGCGAAGGTCAAGGAACACATGACGCCCGGCACGGCCCTCGGCTTCGGCCACGGCTTCAACATCCACTACGACCGCATCGAGCCGCCCGCAGACGTGGACGTGTTCATGGTGGCGCCCAAGTCGCCCGGCCACCTCGTCCGCCGCACCTACACGGACGGCAGCGGGGTGCCCTGCCTTGCGGCAGTCGCTCAGAATCCGTCTGGCACCGGGATGGACCTCGCCCTCAGTTACGCCGACGCCATCGGGGGTACGCACGCGGGCGTCATCGAGACGACGTTCAAAGACGAAACCGAAACCGACCTCTTCGGTGAGCAGGCCGTGCTCTGCGGCGGCTCGCAGGCCCTCATCCAGGCGGGCTTCGAGACGCTGGTGGACGCCGGATACCCTGAAGAGCTGGCGTACTTCGAGTGCCTTCACGAGCTGAAGCTGATTGTGGATCTCTACTACGAGGGCGGGCTCGAATTCATGAATGAGTCGGTCAGCGACACGGCCGAGTACGGAAACCACACCCGTGGCCCCCGCGTCATTGACGAGACGGTCCGCGAGGAGATGCAGGACATCCTCGACGAAGTGCAGTCCGGCGAATTTGCCGACGAGTGGATCGCGGAGTACGAGAAGGGCGCCCCGCGCCTCACAGAGGAGCGCGAGGTCCTCGAAGAGCACCCGATCGAACAGGTGGGCCAAAAGCTGCGCGGCATGATGCCATGGATGGAGGACGGCGAGGTGGCTACTCCGGAAGCAGCATCGGCGACGGACTCCGCCTGATTCCGCGTCTGGGCGTATGGGTGTGTGGGCGTTTGGGCGAGAGGAAAAGATGCCCCATACCCACACTCCCAAACGCACACACGCACTCCTTCGAAATACGTGCAGTTTATTTCTCAGATCGCAATCCCTGATGGCAGACACTGAATCGTACGCAATCGCCTGGCTGCCAGGAGACGGCATCGGTCCGGAGGTGACGCGGGAGGCGCTGCGCGTGCTGGAGGCGGTGGCGTCGACTTACGGGTTTGCCGTAGCGGCGGAGGAGCACCTCATGGGCGGGGCGGCGCTCGACGAGACCGGTACGCCCTTCCCCGACACGACCCGCGACGCCTGCCTGGAAAGCAACGCCGTGCTGCTCGGGGCGGTGGGCGGCCCGACGTGGGACGACACGACGGGCGACCGGCGTCCGGAGAGCGGCCTCCTAGCCCTGCGGAAGGCCCTCGGCGTCTACGCCAACCTGCGCCCCGTCATCGTGCCAGAGGCGCTGGCCACGGCGTCTCCGCTCCGCCCCGACCGCGTGGGCGGCACCGACATTCTCTTCGTCCGCGAGCTGACCGGCGGCATCTACTTCGGCACGCCCGAGGGCCCGACTGAGGACGGCGCCCGGAGCACGATGGAGTATTCAGGGTCAGAAATCGAGCGCATTGCCCACGTCGCCTTCCGGCGCGCGCAACGGCGCGACGGGCACGTCACCTCTGTCGACAAGGCCAACGTGCTGGAGGTGTCGGAGCTGTGGCGGGCGGTCGTCACTGAGGTGCACGACGCGCACTATTCCGACGTCGACCTCCGTCACCTCTACGTCGACAACGCCGCGATGCAGGTCGTCCGCGACCCGCAGCAGTTCGACGTGGTGCTCACGGGCAATCTGTTCGGCGATATCCTCTCGGACCTCGCGGCGGCCCTGCCCGGCTCGCTAGGTCTTCTCCCTTCTGCGAGCGTGGGAGGCGACGTGGGCCTTTTCGAGCCGGTCCACGGTAGCGCCCCGGACATCGCCGGGCAGGACGTCGCCAACCCGATCGGCACAATCCTCAGCGCCGCCCTCCTGCTCGATGAGCTGGGCGAACCCGAGGCCGCCGACGCGGTCCGGCACGGGGTCGACGCGGCCCTGGACGCCGGATTCCTCACCGCCGACCTCGCGGAAGCCAACGAAGAGGCCGTCTCAACCTCCACCTTCGGGCGAGAAGTCGCCAACCGCGCCGCCGACCACGCTCCCCAAAACGTCCCCACGCTATGACCTTCGTTCCCCCACTCGCTGGACCGCCCCGCTCTCCGAAAGCCCTCAGGGTGCGTGGCCGGATGAGCCTGCGCCTTATCGAGCGTCCGGACGCGACGACCGACGCGGCGTCCGGGCGCTTCTCTGCTCCCTCTTCCGCCTTCCGACGACCCAACCTCAGCACGCAACTGATCCGATGAGCGATTCCATCACGATTTTTGACACCACCCTGCGCGACGGCGAGCAGGCGCCGGGCGCATCGATGACTGTCCCCGAAAAGGTCCGCATCGCCCGCAAGCTCGCGGACCTAAACGTGGACGTGATTGAGGCCGGCTTCCCGATCTCGTCTCCGGCACAGACCGAGGCGGTGGCGCGCATCGCCACCGAGGTGGACGGCCCGGTCACCTGCGCCCTCGCCCGCACGAAGGAAGACGACATCGATGCCGCCGGGGCGGCCCTGGCGGACGGGACGGACACCCGCCTCCACACCTTCATCGCCACAAGCAACGTGCACATCGGGGCCAAATTCGACAAGCTCGGGGACACGATGCGCGAGAAGCGCGAGGCCATCATCCAGCGCGCCGTCCGCGCCGTCGAGCAGGCCCTCACCTACACCGACAACGTCGAGTTTAGCGCCGAGGATGCCGGACGCACCGACCGGGCCTTCCTCTGCGAGATTGTGCAGGCGGCGGCCGAGGCGGGCGCGACCACCATCAACATCCCCGACACGACTGGGTACTGCGCCCCGTCGGAGTACACGGATCTCTTGGCGTCGGTGGTCGGCTGCCTGCCTGATCCGGACGCGGTCACCCTCTCTACCCATTGCCACGACGACCTCGGGCTCGCCACGGCGAACACGCTCGCAGGCGTTCGGGCCGGGGCGCGGCAGGTGGAGTGCACGATCAACGGCATCGGCGAGCGCGCCGGCAACGCCGCCCTGGAAGAGATCGTGATGGCCCTGACCGTCCGCTCGGAGCAGTTCGACGTGGAGACGGCCATCAATACCGAACACCTGACCCCGACCAGTCAGCTGGTGTCGGCGGCCACGGGCTTCCCGGTGCAGCCGAACAAGGCCATCGTGGGCGACAACGCGTTTAGCCACGAGGCGGGGATCCACCAGCACGGCGTGCTGGAGGAGCGAACGACCTACGAAATCATGTCCGCCGCCGACGTGGGCCAGGACAGCGAGCAGATTCGGCTGGGTCGCCACTCAGGCCGCCACGGTCTCTTCGATCGGCTGGAAGCGATGGGCCACGACGTCCCTGGCGCTCACCGCGATGAGATCTACGAGCGCTTCCTGGATCTCGCCGACCGCAAGAAGGAGGTCTTCGAGGAGGATCTCGAGCAGATGATGGAAGACTTCGGCTCCGACGCGGTCGCATCGGCAAAGGGCCTGCCTGACAACGGCGCGGCGACCAACGGCGGCACGCCCGCCTATCGGCTCGACCACCTCTCCGTGCAGATCACCACGGACGAGGACTCGCAGGTCTCGGTGCGGATTCAGCGCGACGACGGCTCGACCCGCGAAGAGGAGGCCACGGGTGAGGGACCGGTCGAGGCGGTCTACCGGGCGCTCGATCATGCGGTGGACGAGCCCCACACTCTGGTCGACTTCGCCCTCCAGGCCATCAGCGAGGGGGCCGACGCGCAGGGCGAAGTCGAGGTGCACGTGCGATACGGCGAAAACCAGTTTGTGGGCCATGCCCGCGACACCGACGTCGTTCGCGCCTCGGCCGACGCCTACGTCGACGCCCTGAACCGCCTCGCCGCCGCCCGTGCCAACGCCAAGTCCGTCGAGTTCGTCCGGAACGGCATTATGACTGCGTACGGGGAGTGATGCGTGACACGTGAATCGTGAGAGCGGGCAGCCTCACGTATCACGGTTCACGCATCACGCCACCTCTGAGTACCAGCACACCTTCCTGAACATGCCTGCTTTCTCCGATGTCAAGCGGAACGCTTTACGATAAAGTCTGGGACCAGCACACCGTCCGCGAGCTGCCGACCGGCGAGACGCAACTCTTCGTGGGCCTGCACCTGATCCACGAGGTGACGAGTCCGCAGGCGTTCGGCATGCTCGAGGAGCGCGACCTGTCGGTGGCCTTTCCGGAGCGGACCTACGCCACCACCGACCACATCATCCCCACCGCCGATCTGGAACGGCCGTTCAATGACGACCAGGCCGAGACGATGCTGCAGGTGCTAGAGACAAACACCGAGAAGTACGACATTACGTTCTTCGACCCCACCTCCGGCGCGCAGGGCATCGTGCACGTCGTAGGGCCGGAGCAGGGCCTCACGCAGCCCGGCATGACCATCGTCTGCGGCGACTCGCACACGAGCACGCACGGGGCGTTCGGCACTCTCGGGTTCGGCATCGGGACGAGCCAGATCCGCGACGTGCTGGCCACTCAGTGCATCGCGATGGAGAAGCAGGACGTGCGGCGGATCCAGGTCAACGGCTCGCTGGACGGGGGCGTTTACGCCAAGGACATCATTCTCAAAATCATCGGCGAGCTGGGCGTAGAGGGCGGCATCGGGTACGTCTACGAGTACGGCGGCCCCGCTATCGAGGACCTCAGCATGGAGGGCCGGATGTCGATCTGCAACATGAGCATTGAGGGCGGGGCCCGCGCGGGCTACGTTAACCCCGACCTCACGACGTTCGAGTACATGAAGGGACGGCCCCATGCGCCGGGCGGCGCGGCTTGGGAGCGGGCCATCGACTGCTGGCAGCAGATTCAGTCCGATCCGGACGCGACGTACGACGACAAAGTCACGTTCGACGGCTCAGTCATCGAGCCGATGGTAACGTGGGGCATTACGCCGGGGCAGGCCCTCGGCATCTCAGAGCCGATCCCCGACCCGGACACCATGGACGCCGGCGACCGCGCCACGGCCGAGAAGGCGCTCGATCACATGGACCTGCGGCCCGGGCGCACGATGGAGGGGGTGAACGTGGATGTCGCCTTCCTCGGCTCTTGCACCAACGCGCGCATCACTGATCTCCGCGAGGCGGCCGCGCTCCTGGAGCGCCTCGGGCGCCCGGTGGCCGACGACGTGCGGGCGATGGTGGTGCCCGGCTCGCAGGGCGTGAAGCAGCAGGCGGAGGACGAGGGCCTGGCCGACACCTTCCGCG
>PXTN01000127.1:0-35612 GCA_003022565.1 Bacteroidetes bacterium QS_3_64_15
TCTCACTGGTTCTGCGAACCGGTCCGTACGCCCACGACGACTCGAATGCGTGCCAGCTACTGCGACGGCTACTACGTGCCTCTCCCCGAGGGCCATCCCTTCCCGATGGCGAAGTTTCCGGCCCTGCACCGCCTGCTCCGCCGGGAAGGACTGCTCGGTCCAACCGATGTGGTCGCGCCCCGCCAGGCCGACTGGACCGATCTCCGTCGCATCCATACCTCCGAGTACCTGACCCATCTCGCGGAGGGCACCCTTCCCGACCGCGCCGAGCGGCGCATGGGCCTGCCGTGGTCGGAGCGGCTCGTGTACCGGTCGCGGCTGGCCGTGCAGGGCACCATCAATGCGGCGTTCATGGCTTTGACGGACGGGCTCGCTGCCAATCTTGCGGGGGGCACCCACCATGCCTTTCCCACCCGGGGCGAAGGATTTTGCGTGCTCAACGACGTGGCCGTGGCCGTCCGGGTGCTTCAAGCAGCGTGCTGGGCCCAGCGGGTTCTCATCATCGACCTGGACGTGCACCAGGGCAACGCCAACGCCGCGGTGTTCGCGGACGACGACTCCGTCTTTACGTTCTCGATGCACGGGGCCAAGAACTACCCGTTCGAAAAGCCGCCGTCCTCCCTGGACGTGCCTCTGGACGATGGGACCGACGATCAGAGGTACCTGGACACCTTGGAAACGTATCTCCCCCAGACCCTGGACGCCGCTCGGCCCGACCTCGTCTTCTATCTCGGGGGGATTGACGTGGCGACCGACGACCGGTTTGGGCGCCTCTCCCTCACGCGCGAGGGGCTCCACGCCCGCGACCGGTACGTCCTGAGACGGCTCCGGGTCCGCGACGTGCCCGTTGCGCTTTTGCTCTCGGGCGGCTACGCCGACACTCCTGAAAAAACGGCCGACCTGCACGCGATCGCGCACCGGGAAGCAGCTCGTGTGTACGATGTGGCGACGGCTACCCCGACCTGACCGGTTGGCAGGTCATCAATTGTTGTCCCTCGAGGGCGGCGTACCGTGGCGAATAGCTTCAGCGAATGCCCGAAAGTCTGACAGGCGCTCCAGCGCATCGAGAAGGAGCTCGTCGTCAACGTCTAGATACTCATGCACGAGAACGTTCCTCATGCCGACAGCCTGAGTGAGCCGATCTGTCAGGTCATCTGGCAAGACGTCCTCTCGTCGAAGCACCCGGAGGCAATCGGCATAGCTGTCCGGATATCCGAGATTGTACTGGCTCACTACGGCACAAGCGATGTCGATGATCGCCTGAATGCTCTCCAGCATGCCGTATCGGAGGGCCCATCGCTTCTGCCGACCCTCCTTGAGATCATCAGTAGATGTCCCCCGAAAGCGCTCCAATTCTCGGAGATTCTCCTCCAAGCGTTTGAGTCTACTCGAGTACTCGTCCATAGCGTCCGTCGTCCAGGCGACGTTCCATGTCCCGAAGAATCCGATCGTGGACGGGCTTGAAATCCAAATACTCCCGCATGGCGCGAAACTTGACTTCATGGTACAGCGCCTCGTCTGCCACGTGAATGATCTCCCCAGACGCCAGTACACGATACACCACCCAGGCCGGCTGGTGCGCTAAATTCATGACGTCAACGCGGCGCTCCGGGAGGGCCTCGTCCAGGGCAACAACGAGACGAAGAAATCGGTCTCGCTCCTCTACGTAGACCGCCACGTCCACGTCGCTCACAGGCGTGTCCCGCCCTGCCGCTACGGATCCGTGAAGCACCGAGAAGGAGATCGACGGCTGTCGAAGGACGGTTTGCAATCGATCGAGGAGGGCCTGTTTGTCCATTGTCCCGACCGTCCAAATGTACGAGGAAACGTCGCGGGGAAAAAGGTCTTCGGGAGGGACACGTTCCCGACGGATCGTACCGGATCGTCTCAGGGGCGCCGCCCCCACACGACGCGCGGGCGCCCGCTCAAGTCCTCGTCCGTGCAGATCTCCGCCAGGCGTTCCCGGCGGAGTAGGGCAGCAACCCCGTCGGCGTACGCGGCGTGGACCTCGAAGACGAACGACGCGTCCGGGGCACACAGAGCCCGTGCCCAGTCGGCAAGCGCTCGGTAGAAGCGAAGCGGATCGTCACCGGCGAAAAGTGCGACCGCCGGATCGTACTCGCGCACGACGGGCGGCAGAGCGTCGGCTTCATCCTCGGGGATGTAGGGGGGGTTAGACACCAGAAGGTCCAAATCCTGGGGCATCCCATTAGATCCCTCGTCGGCCAGCACGTCGGCCTCCAGAAATTGCACGTCCAGCTGCAGCGCGTCCGCGTTGGCCCGCGCCACCGCGAGGGCGTCGGGGCTTACGTCGCAGGCATGCACAACGGCGTCGGAGCGCTCGTGCTTGAGGGCGAGGGCGATGCACCCGCTCCCCGTGCCCACGTCGAGCACGCGGGGCCGCTCCCTGTTCTCGATACAAGCAAGCGCCCGGTCGACGACCGTCTCGGTCTCGGGGCGCGGCACCATTACGTCGGGGGACACCTGGAGCTGGAGGCCTCGGAATGACGCGTAGCCGAGGAGATGCTGCAGCGGCTCGCCCTGGACGCGGCGCTCCACCAGTTCGCCGAAGCGTTGCGCCACGTCAGGCGGGACGGGCCGTTCCGAGTGGGCGTAGAGTTGGGCCCGATCGCAGTCCAGAATCTCAGTCAATAGCCACTCTGCGGTTCGTCGCGGGGCCTGTCGGTCGGCCCCCTCGAGCCGTTGGGTGCCGCGGTGGAGGAGTCGTCGCCGCGTCGGCCCGGACTCGGACGTCTCTCCTCCTTCGGAACCGCGAGGGTCAACCATGCAGCTACTCGTGTCGGGCTCTCGTTCGCTCGTGATGAGTCCCCCCGAGCTACCGGCGCACCTGGAAGGTGTGAAACTCGTCGGTGGCCTCGGACCAGTCCACGTCGACGTTCTCGACGCGTGCCGTACGCGGTCCCTCCTGAACGGCGTCGGCGAGAGACTCGAGCGCCTTTCGCGCCCCCTCCGCTTCCAGCCGCACCGATCCGTCGCGTTCGTTGCGCACCCACCCGGTCACGCCGAGTCGGCGGGCCCGCGTCCGAGTAAAGTTGCGGAACCCGACGCCCTGTACTCGTCCCGTAATCCGTGCAGAAAGACGCTCTTGAGTCTCAGTGTCCATAAGGAGATCGAGGATGCCGATGCAAGAGGCTCACGCACGCTGCTCAAACCGACTTCATCGCCGATGTTTTCGGGACCCATCCCCAACGCAGAACGCCCCGCCTGCCGGCCTCCGGCACGACGGGCATGGACACTCGTTGGCTGACGGGGCCCGTAGAGGGCGGGACGAGCGCTACAGGAGACCCTTGCTCTTGGTCCAATCGCGGAAGCCGTCTACGAGCTGCTCGAAGGAGTCGAGGACGAAGAGCTCGTCTTGCAGGTTGTACACCTCGTAGTCGTCCTTCTCCACGATGTGCTCAGGATCGAAGGGGTGGAGGGTCACCTCGTCGGAGAGGGCGTGCGTAACTTCTTCATTCGAGGACACGATGCCGGCCCCGAAAATGCGCTTCTCTCCCTGCTCCTGAATCAGCCCGAACTCGACGGTGAACCAGTGAAACCGCTCCAGCCGCGGCCGGTCGGCCCCCTCGGCGTTCTGAGCCGCCTGGCCGTAGAGCTGGTAGAAGTCGGCAAACTCCGGCTGTGTGAGCATCGGCATGTGGCCGAAGATGTCATGGAAGCAGTCCGGGGCCGGCGTGTAATCGAGTTCGTCCCGGCCGCGGACGTAATTCGTCGAGGGAAATTTGCGCTGCGACAGCAGTGAAAAGAAGTTTTTTTCATGGATGAGGCCGGGCACGTTGGCCACCGTCCACCCCGTCTCCTCGTCGAGGCGCCGGCTCAGGTCTGCCAGATCCGGAATGCGGTCGGCCTCCAGCTGCAGAACCTCCAGGCCGCGCATGTACGCCTCGCAGGCCCGCCCCGGAAGCTGTTCCATCTGGCGCTCCACGAGAATGCGCCACGTCTCGTGGTCCTCTTCCGGATAGTCCGGGTATTCGATCTCGTCTCCAATCGGCGGCTCCTCCTCCAGCTTCTGCGGAATGGTGCGCGGATCGACGTCCTCCTCTTCTTCCTGCGCCGTTTCAAAGGCCGAACGTTCGTCCTCCGGCGTGTCCGGTGTTGTCGTGTCGACTGCGTCGGTGCTCATTTTATCACCTCGAAATTCTGATTGATCAGCGAGAATGCAGGCGCGCAGGTGGTGTCCCGAGGATTTCGGAAGCGCTTTCAAACCGTCGTGAACTGCCGATGGGGGTTCACGGGATTGCAGGCGTTTTAATGGACCAGTCCCGGTCGATGATTCCTTGCCCCAGACGATCCCCACGTTTGGCCTATCAGGAGCGGGCCTCGTCGAGGCGGATGATTCCGGCGACGCCGACGTAGCCAAGAAATGCCGCCGCACTGATCATCAGTCCTGCCCGGGTGACCCGGGCCCCGTCGCCAATGACCTCCTCGGCCATGACCATCACGCCGAGGAAGAGGACAGCGATGCCACAGGCCCCAGCGAGAACGTGGGTCCAAGTTCGGAATGCTCGTCCGCCAAACATAGGGCCACTGGGCTGGGCGCGGCAGTATGAAGCGAGGGCACCTCCTCCCCTCGCAGGAAGGGCCCGCCGCCCTCGAAGATCGGAGTCCGGAGTGCTACGGGACCATCGGTACGGGACGCCCCCGTCACGCAGCGTGTGCCGGCTCCACGTCCGGCTTCCACTTGATGTTGCAGCCCATGGACGGATGCTGCTCCATGGTCACCTCGCCGGTCTCCAGCAGTTCGTCGAGGGCCTGGCGCAGGTCGCCGCCGTGCGCTTCCATGCCGTCGGGACGCGTCTCGTCGAAGCGGCCCCGGTAGGCGAGCGTCCGTTCCTCGTTGAAGACGTAGATGTCGGGCGTACAGGCCGCCTCGTAGGTCCGCGCCACCTCCTGCGACTCGTCCTGCAGGTAGGGAAAGGGATACTCCTTGTCCCGGGCACGCTCGGCCATGCTGTCGAACGAGTCGTCTGGATAGTTCTCCGGATCGTTCGAGCAGATGCCCACGAACTGCACCCCACGCTGCTGATACGTGCGGGCCACGTCGAGAAGGGCGTCCTCGATGTGCTGCACGTACGGGCAGTGGTTGCACATGAAGACGACCACGAGCACGTCCGCGCCGTCGTAGTCCGTGAGTGAGCGGTGGTCGTCCCCACGGTCGTCAACCTCGGGATTGGCGGCGGGCAGCGAAAAATCGGGAGCCGGGTGACCCAGCTCCATCATGGTGGACTCGGTAACGGCCATGATCGATCTCAACGGTTATTCAGCAACAACGGATCGGAAGAATGCAGGCCTTGTCACGCAGGGGTGGGACGTGTGATTCGTGAAGCGGGATTCGTGAAACGCACGCGGCTGAGAAGACGCATTCCGCCCCAGCCGCGCTCCTCACGCCTCACTCCTCATGCCTCACTCCTCACGCATCACGAATCCTTTCTCGATGGCCGTTGGGACTCCCTCTTCCCCATAATGCCTCCCTCACTCAGCCCCCCGATAGAGGTCGTGGGCATCAATGTAGGTGCGTACGGCATCCGGCACGAGATACCGGATGGACCGTCCCGCCCGGCGGCGAGCCCGGACTTCGGTCCCCGACACCTCCATAACCGGGGCGGCCACGTACCGGACGCGGTTGGCAAAGCGGGGTTCGGCCACGGACTCGATCCCCCCCGGTCGCTTGTAGACGATGAGGGGGACACGCTCCGCAATCTCGCCGGGCCGGTGCCACTCCGCGAAGTGATCGAGACTATCACTGCCGATGATAAGGGCGAAGTCCGTGTCGGGATGCTGGTCCTGCAGCACCCGAAGGGTCTCGACCATGTACGATACGCCGTCCCGTTGCACCTCGAGGTCGCAGATTCGAAAGTGAGGGTTCGACTCCACGACGCGTCGGGTCATCGCAAGCCGATGCTCGACGGCCACCAACTCGTCGTCGGGCTTGTGAGGAGGCGTGGCATTCGGAATCCACCACACCTCCGACAGGTCGAATTGGTCGCGGACGACCTCGGCGACGATGCGGTGCGCGACGTGTGGAGGGTTGAAGGATCCCCCAAAGAGACCGATATCCATGGCACCTCGGGCCGGCGTGGCCCCTTCCGCTTAGTTGGAGCCGCGGGACGTGTCCTCCTGCGCGAGCGATTGCTCTCCGTCGCGGGCCTGCACACGGCCCAGCTTGCGCCGCGCCTCGCTGTAGAATCCCTCCGCTTCGTCGAGGAGATCGCTCTCGGGGAAAAGCTGCGTGAGGCGATTGTAGTTCTCGATCGCCTTCTGATACCGATCAGCCCGCTTCTCCTGAACGCTGCGGTCCGCGAATCGGATGTACGTGCGGACGGCTCCCACGAGCGCATCGTCGGCCCACGGGGTGTCTGGATACTGGTCGAAGGCCCCTTCGTACACCGTCGTGGCGGCCTTCCACATCTCCCGTCGCTCATAGAGCTGGCCCGCGGCGTACTTTTTCCGGGCAAGCTTCGCCCGGAGTTCGTTGACTTTCTCTTTGGCCTCCGGCGCGAGCTCGTGGTTCGGATGCCGATCGATGAAGAGCCGAAAGAGAGAGATGGCTTCCCGTGAGTCCGACTGATCGAGTCGGTACATTGGGGAGCGCAGGTAGTACGAGTTGGCCCGTTCAAATTCAGCGCGGGGAATCAACTCGTTGTTGCGGTACAGTTGCGTGAAGCGCTCGAACTCATTTGCGGCCACCAAGTGCTTTCCGAGCTTGCGCTGGGCCATGGCGAGCTTGAAGCGGGCCTTCGGCGCCCATTCGTTTCCGCGCCCGTATTCGAACACGGCCCGGAAGAGGCGAATGGCCTGCTGGTAATCCTCTTCCTCCATCTGAGTCATGCCCTTCTTGTAGGCATCTTCGGGTCCCTCGTAGGTGATCTGACCGCTCCCCGAACACCCAACGAAGCCCCCGAAGAGCACGAAAAGAAGAGCGGGGACGAGAACCGAGAAACGCATGGAGGGATGTCAGTACCAGGACGTGAAGCCAGTGGAGGTCGCTCCCGAGTGCCGCTGCGCCTTTCGTCCAGCCCGCTGAGCGCGCAGAACAGACAGCGCCGGGCCAAATCGGTGGGGGGAGGGTCTGTTCCTCCCGGGGCCTTTAAGCCCCGATGGATCGTGTCGGTACGGGCACACCCGCCTTCTCTACCGAAGGAGCTCGATCTGTTGGTTGCGGTATCGATGGATGAACATCGACTGGTTTACGTTTTCTCCCTCGAAGCCGATGCGCATCCCAAGGCCCTCGTACGTCGGGGCGGTGCGGAGCGTGCGGGGGGTCAGCCGGGAGGGCGACGGGGAGAGCTCGGACAGCACAAACTGCGCGACATCGTATCCCGCGTAGGCCAGGCGCCGCCCGTCGGCGGACAGTTCGTCTGGCGTCGTGCCGGTCAGGAGCCGATAGCGACGAACGAATCGTTGCACGGCCGGTCGGCTCGTCTGCACGTGGAAGCCGTTTGTGTAGGTGGCTCTCACGTCACTGGCCGCTTCCGTGAAGGGAAGGTCGTGCCACTCGGCATTGCCGAGTGCTCGTTTCCCCGGCAGCACCTGCTGTATGCCGGTGAGAACGCCCTGTATTTTGCCCGCAGCGCCCTTCCCCGACACGGGCAGGTACAAGGCCTCCGCCTGGGCCAGGAGCGAATCGACGGCGCCGGAATCTGCCTTGGCGGCACCGGGCTCTTGTCCGATGCCAAGCGAATCCTCCTCGATCAGCGCAGGGAGCCGCGACCAGTCCCCCGGGTCTTGAAGAGGAATCGTAAGGGGCACCTCTAGACCCCGGCGACGGGCTTCAGCCTCAAATCCTTCGGCCATGCGCGCACTGTAGCTGTTGCCGGACTCGTAGATGATTCCGGCTCGATCGATGAGGAGACTAGTCTTCGCAATCCGCGCCATGGCCCGGCCGCGCGCCGAAATCGTCGGGTTGGCCTGGAAAACGTAGTCGCGTCCCTTCGACACGCTCTCGTCAGTGGCCACCGGGGCCACGAGGAGCACCCCTGCTTCCTCGGCCCGTTTGCCGGCCGGGCGCGCCGCGCGGCTCCCAATGGGCCCGAGAATCACGTCCACGTCGTCAAGGCGCACGAGCGAGTCGACGGCGGCGCGGGCGGTTTTGGGCTTTGCTCCCATCCGGCGAAAATACATCTTGGCCACCCAGTCCGGCCGTGCCCCCTGCTCGGTAACGACCCAAAGCGAGTCGACCCGGAGCGTGTCGGTCGGGACCGCCGTGGTGGTCTCGTCGTCCGCCGCAGCCAGTCTGTCTCCGGGAGTCGGGGCTGTGTCGTAGCCCTCAGACGTATCGGCCGCCGACTGGAGGCCGGGGGGGCGGACGTACCGCCGCTGTAGACCGTTGTGCTCGTCTACCGCCAGGCGAATGCCGTTGAAGAGGGCCCGGGCCAGGGAGGCCTGCGCGGACTCCATCGGGAGCGCAATCCCGATGCGGAGTGTGTCTCGGGCCCGCGCGCCCCCTTGGAGACGGCTCCGGGCACGCTCGATGAGCGATTCTGCCTGCTCCCGATACGTCGTCGCCGGATATCGATCGAGGAGCACGTCGAGCCGATCGATGGCTTCTTGGTAGCGCCCCAGCCGCACGAGCGCCTTACCCCCCATTAGCAGCGCAGCCGTCGTTTTCCGGTTGAGCTCGTACTCGCTCACCAGCTGGAATCGCTCGAAGGCCGTTTTGTACTCGCCTCGCTCGAAGGCCGCAACCCCTTCCGTAAACAACAACTCCGCGTTGGGGATTTCGGGAATCTCCTCCTGCCCCTGTGCATGTACGGGGGTCGTCACCGCCCCGGCGATCACGGCTGCGACGAGCACGAGCGCCCGGATCGATCTGGAACGCCAGTTCACCATGAAGACAGAGAACCTGATGCAGAAGATTGCTTCAGAAAGGTGTGGGCGTCTGTGCGTGTGGGCGTTCGGGCGGAGGCGATCCTTGGGCACAGTGCCGAATTGCGAATGTCAAATTTCGAATTGCCGACCGTTGCCCCTGAGGGCTGACTCTCTTCTCTCGAACATGGGCGCTCACTCGACCCTCGAAATTCGAAATTGGCTACATCTTCCCCCTTCGCAATCATTCCCATTCGATCGTGGCCGGGGGTTTTGAGCTCACGTCGTACACGGTGCGGTTGATGCCGGGGACCTCATTGACGATCCGGTTGGAGACGTGCCCGAGGAAATCGTGCGGGAGGTGCGCCCAGTCGGCCGTCATGCCATCCACGCTGGTCACGGCGCGGAGGGCGCAGACGTTTTCGTAGGTCCGCTCGTCCCCCATCACGCCCACGCTCTGCACCGGGAGCAGGACGGCAAAGGCCTGCCACACCTCGTCGTAGAGGTCATTGGTCCGGAGCTCGTCGATGAAGATGGCGTCGGCCTCACGGAGGAGGGCCAATCGCTCGCGTGTCACTGGGCCCAGGATGCGGATGGCGAGCCCGGGCCCGGGGAAGGGGTGGCGCCCCACGATGGGCTCCGGCACGTCGAGCAAGCGGCCGATCTCGCGCACCTCGTCCTTGAAGAGCTCTCGGAACGGCTCGATGAGGTCAAAATCGAGCTGCTCGGGCAGCCCGCCCACGTTGTGGTGGGTCTTGATGGTGGCCGAAGGCCCCTTGAACGAGACGCTCTCGATGAGGTCGGGGTAGAGGGTGCCCTGCGCCAGGAACGTGGGGCGGTGCCCCAGGTCGGCGGCAATCGCCTCGGTCTGCTCCTCGAAGACCTCGATGAACGTGTTGCCCACGATGGTGCGCTTTTCCTCGGGATCGACCACCCCGTCGAGCCGCTCCAGAAAGCGGTCCGTGGCGTCGGTGGTGCGCAGGTCCATCTCAAAGTGGCCGCGGAAGGTGTCCTGCACCTGGTCCCACTCGCCCTTCCGCAGCACGCCGTTGTTGACGAAGATGCAGTGCAACTGGTTGCCGAGGGCGCGCTGCAGGAGGGCCGCTGCGACCGACGAGTCGACGCCACCGGACAGGCCGAGGATAACGTGTCGGTCGCCCACCCGCTCGCGAATCTCGCGCACCTGCTCCTCGACGAACGAGGCGGGCGTCCAGTCGCCCCTGCAGCCGCAGATCTCGTACGCGAAGTTTTCCAGGATCTGCCGGCCAAAATCCGTGTGCACGACCTCCGGGTGAAACTGCACGCCGTAATACGGCCCCTTCGTGTCCCCCACGGCAGCCACCGGCGCGTTGTCGGTCCGGGCGATGACCTCGTAGCCGTCGGGCAGGGCCGTGAGGTGGTCGCTGTGGCTCATCCAGACGGTCGAGCCGCTGGGCACGCCTTCAAAGAGCCGCGACTTCTCCCCCCCATCCGGCGGTACCTGAATCTGCGCCCGCCCAAACTCGCGCCGCTCGGCCCGCTCCACCTCGCCCCCCAGCTGATGAGCCATCGCCTGGAGCCCGTAGCAAATGCCCAGGACGGGCACCGGGGACCCATCGGGGCGCTTGAGGTCGAGGAGCGCGGGGTCGAGCTGAGGTCCCTCCTCGTCGTAGACCGAGCAGGGCCCGCCGGACAGAATGACGCCGCGGGGCTCCAGCGCGTCGATCTCTGCCGTGTCCACCGTGCACGGATGGATCTCCGAGTACACGCCCGTCTCGCGCACCCGGCGCGCAATGAGCTGGGTGTACTGGGAGCCGAAGTCCAGAATGACGATGTTCTCGTGCATCCGGGGATATTGCGTATTTCGTATTTTGCGTATTTCGTATTGCGTGGGAAGTCAGCCGGGCGTGCTCTACGCAATACGCATCACGCATTACGCACCACGCTACACACAAACGCTCGACCGCGACGCGCCACCTCTCTCCTCTTGCCTCCCTCACGTCATCTCCGCGTAGGCGTCCGGCTCCATCAGGTCGTCAATCTCGTCGGGATCCGCAATCTCGATCTCGATCATCCATCCCTCCCCGTACGGATCGTCGTTGACCGTCTCCGGCACCGATTCGAGCTCGTCGTTGAAGGCCGTGATGGTGCCGCTCACGGGCATGTACAGCTCCGAGACCGTCTTGACCGCCTCGATGGTGCCAAAGATCTCGTCCTGGCCGAGCTCGGTCCCCTCGGGCTCAATCTCGACGAATACAATGTCGCCCAGCTCGCTTTGCGCAAAATCGGTGATGCCCACGGTAGCCGTGCCGTTTTCGACGCGCAGCCACTCGTGGTCGTCTGTATAGTAGAGATCGTCCGGCGTGTCCATTCGTCGTGAGGTCGAATCGTTGAGAGTTCGTGCTTGCGTGAAGATACGGGACGCGACGGCGAATCAAAAGGGGCGGTGCTCCGCCCGGTGTTCCCACGGACGCTCCCTCTCTCCAATTCCCTCGGCGGCGTTACGACCGTGCGGGGATGCCTTTTTCCTCCAGGGCCGCTACGACGGGCGGCGGTACGAACTTCGACACGTCCCCGTCCCACCGGTGTGCATCCCGGACCATCGACGAGCTGATGAGGGCGTACTCCTCCGAGGTCATAAAGAATACCGTTTCGAGCTCCGGGGCCAGCTTCCGGTTTGCAAACGCCATCCGAAACTCCGCGTCGAAGTCACTCACCTGCCGGAGCCCCCGCACCAGCGCCGCCGCTCCCACGTCGTGCGCCCGATCCACGATGAGCCCTTCGTACGCGTGCACCTGCACCCCGTGCAGATCCTGGGTGCACCGACGCACGAGGTCCGTGCGCTCCTCGGTCGAGAAGAGGGTTTCTTTCTCCAGGTTCACCCCCACGGTCACCTCCACACAGTCGAAGAGGCGGAGGGCCCGCTCCAGGACGTCCCGGTGTCCGAACGTGAAGGGATCGAACGTGCCGGGGTACAGAGCAAAGTTCTTATCCATGAGAATGGGGCAGTCAGGACCGGGGGACGCATCGGGCGGTCAGGAATCTTCCGTCGTCGAAATGCCCTCGCCCGCCGTGCCCTCGGTCACGGTCTCGTCGCTGACCCCGTCCTCCTCCGGCGGCAGCGGGGGCCGAAACAGACTCACGATGGTGCGCCCGTAGGACCGGCTCGTCATCAGATGCGGGTGCTCGTCGAACCAGTCGTGAGAGCTGTGTTCGAGCGTGAATACGCCGTCGGTCTGGAGGTGTGGGAGGGCCAGGTCGGGCATGTCCTGCATGGCCTCCAGCTCGTAGGGGGGGTCCGCCGTGATGAGATCGAGCTCCGGCCCGCCGTAAGATCGCAGGTACTCCACGGCGTCGCCCTGAATAAAGATGCACTTGTCCTCGACGCCGAGCTTTTCGGCGTTCTCTCGCGCGTAGTCGAGCACCTCGCGCTTCTGCTCTACGAAGGTTACGAGGGCCGCTCCCCGGCTGATGGCTTCGAGTCCGAGGGCACCGGTTCCAGCAAAGAGGTCGAGCACCTCGGCCCCTTCGAGGTAGATGCGGGCGTCGATGAGCCCAAACAGCGCCTCTCGGGTGCGGGCCGTCGACGGACGGGTTTGGTGGCCCGACGGGGTCTTGAGGCCGTGTCCCCCGAACCGGCCGGCGATGAGTTTCATGGAAGACGGGAATCGAATCGTGAGAATATTCTGAGAGCCCCTTCGCAGACACCCAGCGTATGGTAAACGGCGCTCGACGGAGAGATCCGCAACCGTCTCGACCTCCTACACCGCCGGGGTGCTCTCTGCCCAAGATCCAGCGTGGGCAGGCTCATACCGTCTGCCGAAGATCATTATACACGGTCGAGCGCTCGCGATCGCAGGACGCGCCTCCTGAGGAGGATCGGTTCATTCCGGCCCCTTAGCCGGACTCTTCGCCGTTCGAACACAGCACTCAAAACGAGTTCGGAGCCTTCGGTAACGCGGATGGTGATGTCCGGTCGTTGGCATCAGGCCGACTGAACCCTCAGCGCTCCCCCGATGCAGGGAGCGCATGCGCCGGGGGCCTCATTTTCCGGCTGCTCCGACGCCCAGCGGAGGACGCCGAATGGATCGAGCGAAACGGGCGAACAGTCGAAGATGGTCTCCAATGGCACGGTCGCGGCAGCATCGGCGCCGGGGCCATAGAGAGAGAGCCCGCAAACCTCACTCACCGGCACCCCAATTCGATTGAGAAGCCCAACCGCGTAATAGGCCTGGTTCTTGGGACGTCGCGCTTCCCGGGCGGCGTGCGCGTGGAACCACGTCTCCTCGTGCGTGAGAGCATACTCGATGTACGTCGGGTAGTGCCCAATGGCCAGGCCGTAGTCCCCCTCATTCTCAGGAAGCTTATTCTCAGGGAGAAGGTCCTCCTCGGTTTCGGCGCGTCCCGTCAGCGAGGCAACAGCCTCCGTGCTCACCATCCGGACGAAATCCTGCACGGGAAGAGCGGCACGGAGGGCATCCTGAAGCTCCTCAATGACCTGCGGCACGGCCAGCACGTGAACCCACTCAACGGTCTCTCCGCCTACCTCGACGGTCCGCACCGACCGGGACGTGATGTGAAGAGCATTGGGGGACCGGGTGTTCGTCACCAGCGCCGCCTGATACGCGATGCGTTGTCCGCGCTCCCGCTCGGAAAGCCCGGCTGGGATCGGCACAAAGAAACTATAAACCTCCAGCGGATGGACGACCAGTGCGATGGCCGAGGCCTCAGTGTCCTCAAGGGCGTCTTGGGCGAAGGTGCCGACCCGGTCGAGGGCGTCCGGGACTCCGTCCGCATCCCAGAGGACCCCACGTCCGTCCAGGTCGACGGTCGTCGAGTCGAGACGCCGGAGCTGTAGGGTCGAGTCCTCCCGTCCGATCTCAGCGCACTGGATCGACGGCCCTCGAATGTGGATCGCGGCCGAAATCGACTGCGTCATAACCACTGTTCATTGCGTCCCGATTCCCCTTCAGACGGGAAGCCGCCTCGAAGGGCAACTCCACCGCGCCTACTCCCAGCTGGCAGCATCCGCCTGCGTCGGGTCCCCCGTCAGGGTTCCGATTCTGTCGTCGGTATCGGGATCCTCAAGGACGTACGTCTCGACTCGGCCCGTATCATTAACGGCGTACTGGAACCGGTTTCCCGTGCGTGGGGAGTACAGGAGAGAGTCGAGATTGATCGGGCCTCCGAACACGCTATCCTGCCGGGCAGAGAGGATGGAGTCGTTGCGCACATGCTGCAGAAGCAGGTTCAGCGAATCCGGATACGACGCACTGTCCCGCTCGTAGTCGACCAGGGCCGTCCGGATGTTTTCCATCCGAGCTCGTGTCTCTTCAGTAATGCGCTGCTGGCGCTCGATGCGATCGTACGGCTTGGTGATCGACTGGTACAGGAAGTATGCGAGGACGACGATTGCGATGCCCAGGACGATTTGAACGCCCGTCTGTATCATTCCACTGCTCATTGCCATGAGAGCCGTTCGTGTTGACGAGAAAATGACCGGAAAGGTGACGAGTGCTCCGAAAATAGGAGGCTCCTTTGCGAAATGCAATTTTCCTCTTCCTCTCACCACGGCAATCTGCTCGCTGGTTCTGCGGAGGTGCAAAATTCGGTGCTCCCACGCGCCCTGACCGGAGGGATGAAGTGCGCTCGGAGTGCTCCCATGTCCTCGTCCCGATGGGGTTCGGGACATGTTCTCCCGCGCATTCGCGGCGTCTCTCCCGTGATCAGCGGCAGCGAAGCCTCCTTCGTTGGTCGGGAGCTTCCAACATGCAGTCGCCCTGCCCTCCTCGTCCGAAAACAAAGCAGGGCCACCCGTGTTGGACTCGACCACTCTACATTCCCGCCGGACAACCGGTTGCCCATCCTGTGATCAATCTCCTCATCAACGTCGATCACGTTGGCACCCTCCGCAACGCCCGCGAGGAGACGTTTCCCGATCCTGTGCACGCCGCTGCCCGCTGCGAGCAGGCGGGCGCCGACGGCATTGTCTTTCACCTGCGGGAAGACCGCCGCCACATCACCGAGCGCGACGTGCGGCTCCTGTCCGAGACCGTGCAGGGCAAGCTCGACTTTGAGCTCTCGACGGAGGCCGAGGTCGTCTCCATCTGCTGCGACGTGGCGCCGGAGCTGGCGACGCTGGTGCCGGAGCGGCGAGAGGAGGTCACGACGGAGGGGGGGCTCGACGTGACGGCGCACCGGCAACGTCTTGGCACCGTGACGGATCGCCTCTACGACGCCGGGGTGAACCAGATAAGCTTCTTCGTGGACCCGGTCCCGGCGCACATTGAGGCCGCCGTCGAGCTCGGGGCCAACTGCGTCGAGCTTCACACCGGCGACTTTGCCGAGGCCCCGACGGAGGCGGCCCGCCGCGAGGAGGCCGAGCGACTCGCCACCGGGGCCGAGGCCGCCCACGAGGCCGGGCTCCGCGTGCACGCGGGGCACGGGCTCAATTACCGCAATTTTCCACTCTTCCGCGACGTGGTGCCGCACGTCGCCGAGGTCTCTATCGGATTCGCGGTGATGGCCCGCGCCATCCTGGTGGGGATGGATCAGGCGGTCCGCGACATGCAGGCAACCGTGAGGAACGCACAGCCGTAGGATATCGGTGCATTCCAATCCTGCGAGTTGGCTGCCGAGCCGCTGCCATCAAGTGCTGTCATCGAGTGTGGCGACCGCAGACGGCCGACTGCAGCCGGCGGTCTGCGGTCAGCCGACGGCGGTCCGCCGTCTCGTCAGAGACAGCACACCGGCCACAGTTTGAACGTCCCCCGATCTCAACGACCACGCACTCTTCCTTCCACTCCGGCGCCTCTATGGAGAACTCTGATCCCTTCTTCGAGGACATCTCCGACGACCACGTCAGTGGCTACGTGGCCATCGTGGGCAAGCCCAACGTGGGCAAAAGCACGCTGATGAACGCGCTGCTCGGGGAGAAGCTGTCGATTGTCACCAGAAAGCCGCAGACCACTCGTCACCGCATCCTCGGGATCCACTCGGGCCCCGACCACCAGGTCATCTTCCTCGACACCCCGGGCATCATCGAGCCTCGGTACGCGCTGCACGAGTCCATGATGGGACAGGTGCAGGGGGCCATCCGGGACGCCGATCTGCTGCTCTTCCTCCACGAGGCGACGCAGGAGGAACCGGACACGCAGAGCCTCGAGAAGATCGGCGATACGCCGGCGTTTTTGGTGCTCACGAAGATGGACCTGATTCCGCGGGAGAAGGTGCTTCCGCTCGTCGAGTCCTACAAAGAGATCCGGGCCTTCGACGAGGTGGTGCCTACCTCGGCGAAGGACGGCCACAACATCCAGAAGCTTCTGCAGCTTGTCCTCGATACGCTTCCGGAGGGCCCACCCTTCTATCCGAAGGAGATGATCAGCGAGCATCCGGAGCGCTTCTTCGTGGCGGAGATGATCCGGGAAAAGGTGTACCAGTACTACCATCAGGAAATTCCTTACTCCGTGCAGGTCAACATCGTCGCCTACGAGGAGCGGGGCGAAGGGGAAAAGGACTACATTGACGCAGAGATCGTCGTCATGGAGGCGTCGCACAAGGGCATCCTCATCGGCGAAAGCGGCAAGGCCCTCAAGAAAATGGGCATGACGGCCCGGGAGGACATTGAGGCGTTCGTCGAGACCCCTGTCTACCTGAACCTGCACGTAAAGGTGCAGGAGAACTGGCGCGACCGGAAAAACATCCTCCGTTCCTACGGCTACCGGTCGTAGCCGCTCGCCTCAGTCAGGCTGGATCGTCAGCCCCTCCTCGACGGCCCGAACGTGCGCCGACGGGACGGCGGTGTGGGGAAGCGAGTGCTGCTGCAATTCTCGACGCCGTCGGTAGTCTTTGCGTAGACTCGTGAAGGCGTCCGCACGCGCCTCCGGAGAATTGTTGGGGATCGCCCGGAGCGCCGCATCGTCGGCCCGGAGGTCATAGGCCTGTCGGGCGAGGTGGTCGAGCCACTCCGTCGTCGACAACCGTGGATCCGGGGGCGTACACTGCAGCTCGTCTTTCGGGGTCGGTCGGAGGGCCGCCGTCCCGCCCCAGGTGGGCTCCACGCCCAGCTGCTCACATAGCGCGTCGTAGAGCATTTTCGTGCCCCGCACCTTCCCGTCGTACGCGTACCCGGCAATGTGTGGCGTGGCCACGTCCACGACCTCAAGAAGCGCTGGGTCGTGGGCAGGCTCATTTTCCCACACGTCGAGCACCGCCGCGCTCACGCTTCCCTGCGTCCGCGCTCGCCGTAGCGCGCCCCCGTCCACGACCGGCCCGCGCGACGTATTCAGAAGCCACGCCCCGCCGGTGAGGCGCCCGAGAAACGCCGCGTCCACGAGGTGGTGGGTGGGGTCGGGGCCGTCGGTGGTGAGGGGAACATGCAGCGTCACGATGTCGGCCTCGTCCAGCACCGTAGCCAGGGGCACGAACGGATGGGCGCGCCCTTTCGCCTCCGCGACCCGGGCCCGGGGCGGATCATGTGGGAGAATCGTCATCCCCAGCGCCGGGAGCCGACGGGCGAGGCGTCCGCCAATGTTGCCACACCCGACGATGCCGACGGTCTTACCCCGAAGCGTCTCTCTGCGGCGGCGCGCCAGCACCAGCAGCGCCGCGACCACGTAGTCGGCCACCGAATCGGCGTTGGAGCCGGGAGCGTGGGCGAACGGAATGCCCCGCTCCCGAAGGCAGGCCCGATCCACGTGGTCCGTCCCGATCGTGGCCGAGCCTACGAAGCGCAGGTCCGTCCCCTGCAGCAGGGCGGGCCCGACAGGCGTGACACTCCGCACCAGAAGAGCATCCGCCCTCTCTACGTCCGGGGGGGCGATGTCTCGGCCCTGCTTCGTGGAGACCGTCCCGAACTGGCCAAACGCCTCCTTGACGCGGGGGATATTGGTATCTGAGAGGATCCGAATCTCGCCCACGGGTACGATGTCGACGTGGGTTCGACAAAATCATTCGGCGTTCATATTGCAAAAAGCCCTTACATCAAGGCTGTACTGAGGAATGATCAAGCAAGAAGAAATGGCCGGTCAATTAAGGACCAATCAGAGATGAATAGCGCAGTTACACTCTTAAACCTCTACGTTTCAACACTTTACGGAAAATTGTCTCTGGAAACTCGGATCGGGGCTCGGTAGTTGTTCACCTTAATGCGGTAAAGCGTCCGCGGCGATGTAGCCTTTTTGCCGTGCTGTTCCTTGAGAGATGTCTCATCTCCTCCGGTTTCGCTCACCGTTTCACAGGTTTTCGAATAGCGCACCCCGGTGCATGAACAAGCGTACGATCGTTCTCTGTGCCTCCGTCGGCACCCTCGTGCTTTCGGCCGCCCACGCGCCCGTACTCCTTGAGCGTCCGGGAACGGACTCCTCCATCTCATCGGCCGCCGAGTCTTGCGCCCGCGTCCGGGAGTCCGAACCTGTCCGCTCCGCCGGCCACGCTCGTTCCGCCAACTCAACCCAGTCGTCACAGCCGACGGAGGCCTCTCTCGCGCAGCTCAGCGCTGCCTACGGGTCCCCCGACTCTACTCGCGAGACGACCGCCCCGTCCCCCGCCG
Source organism: Bacteroidetes bacterium QS_3_64_15 (assembly GCA_003022565.1). Classification (GTDB taxonomy): domain Bacteria; phylum Bacteroidota; class Rhodothermia; order Rhodothermales; family Salinibacteraceae; genus Salinibacter. Next base: position 18,356 of record PXTN01000127.1, read on the forward strand.
AGGTCGACGAACCGACCCTCTGGCTCGCCCGCGTAATCTACTCCGAAACCAAACTGCGCCACGAGCAGGAACTGGTCGCCTGGGTGGTCCGCAACCGCGTCGAGACCGCTTACCGCGGCAAGAGCACCTACCGGGAGGTGATACTGGACCCCTACCAGTTTAGCGCCTTCAATCCCGGCTCCTCAAAACGATCGCTGCTGATGCACTTGGAGCCGGAGACGCCGCTCCCGCGGTGGAAGCAGGCCCTGTGGATTGCTTACTACGTGCGGCACGCGGACCCGATTTACCGTCCCTTCTCGCGTCAGACTCGCCACTTCTTCAGCGAACGGTCGATGATGGGACGTCCCAAACCGTTCTGGGCCCGCCGGCATCGGTTCGTATCTCCTGGCCGGGACTACCAAGTCGACGAGCGCCGTTTTCGGTTCTACGAGGGGATTTCGTCGTAGCTCCGAAAGGCGACCGTGCGTACCGACGCAGCAGCCTTAAGGAAGTCCTGCGCAACAAGGCCACCCGCTGTCCCGAGGGGTAGCGGGCAGCCGGGGATCACCAGTTAGGGGATTTCTTGAATCACGTTCGCGTCCCTAAAACGTCGCGTGAAGGCGGAGTGCAACGCCCTGGAACCGAGGCTCGTCGTCCGCGTCCTCGAAGAGGTCCCCCTCATCCTCCGTGTACTCGTTGATTCCGTACTCGTAGCGCAGTTCGGGCTGCAGCGTCGCTCCCTCGCCGAGCGAAATAGCTGCCCCAACGCCGATGTTCAGTGAGTACGACACGTCCTTGAAATCGTCCCCGAAAGCGTCCTCTACTCTCGGGAAGACGGCCATGGGTCCACCCAACAGATAGGGAGTCACAAGAGGCACAGGAAGCGTGAACTTGAGGTCGACCGGTACCTCGAAGCGTTCGATCTCCGTTCGGTCGTTCGGAAATTCGTACTCGCCAACCTTTCGGTAAAGCAGGCCGGGGCGGATTTTGAGAGGTCCCGCCGCTGCGTCGTAGACGACGCCGAGGTGGTAGCCCGTCGCGTTCTCAAAGGTGGCATCTCCGCTGCTGGTGTTGATGTCGTCGGCCGTCTCGAAGTTGAGCCCCGCCGCCACCCCGAACTGGGCTTGGGCAGGCATGGCTACGCTGCCGAGAAGGAGCGCGGCAAAAAGAGTAGAGAGGACGATGCGTTTCGTTTGGATGTACATAGAGTAGTGTAACTGTGGAATAAAATGTCGAACACGTAGACCAACTCGACACCACTGCCCGTGATCCCCACCCACGAGTGGATTCCCGCGAGTTATACCGTCTGCCGAAGATCATTATACGCGGCCGAGCACTCGCGATCGCAGGACGCGCCTCCTGATGAGGGTCGGTTCATTCCGGCCCCGAGCCGGACTCTTCGCCGGTCGAACACGGCATTCAAAACGAGTTCGGAGCACCCGGCAACGTGGACCGTGATTTCCGGTGGTTGGTACTAGAAAAGAACGTTCAGGCGCAGGGCAAAGGCGTCAAGCTTCCGCTCCGTTGGCTCGAAGTCCGTGTCTCCGACCTCGAAGTCGTCTACGTAATCCGAAGCCCCAAACTCATACAGGAACTCGGGCTGTAGCGTCAACCCGACCCCGGGAACCGATATGCCTGCTCCCACCCCGACGTTGAACGTGAACGAGATGTCTTCGAGTTCGTCGTCAAACTCATCATAGTCACTCCGGGGGAAAAACGCCTTCGGCCCACCGAGGATGTAGGGGCTGACGAGAGGAAACGGGAGCACCGTGACCCGAACATCGACCGGGACCTCAAAGGCCGTAACATCGGCCTCGTCAGGATCTATTTCCGGGACGCTAGTGAAATCGTAGCTGCCAACATTTCTGTAGAGCAGTCCTGGCCGCAGATTAACAGGACCGAGCCCAAGATCGTAGACGACGCCAATGTGGTACCCAGTGGCATTATCGAGCGTCTCATTTTCACCTGTATTCGTGGTGGTCTCGATGTCTCCCGCCGAGTCGAAGTTCAATCCGGCAGACACGCCAAGCTGAGCCTGAGCCGGGGGAGATCCAATGCCGAAAAGCAGAATGGCAAGGAGAGCAGAATACGTAATCCGTCTGAGCGAAGAGCGCATGAGAGCTGAGAACAGTTTGACGAGAACGTGTGAGTGCACGGCAATCGCATCAAATGCTCTTACCCCAAAAATACCGCTCAAGGCATTCTCTGCTCACAGAAACACCCCCATCGTCGCTCTGAGCTTGACTCAGAGCCCATCCGATTGTACGAAAAGTCCCAACCAGTCGATCGGATCGGCTCCAAAGCAAGTTTGGAGCGACAGTGGAAGTCCTTCCTGTGTTGATGCGATTGCCGTGCGTGTGAGTGGGATTGGCCGTCGGCCCGGATCCTCGATGCGTCGCGGGGCGACATCCCCCACAAGAGGGAGAGCGCACCCCGAGGGCAGAAAGTAACAGGCCGCGAACAGAGTGTCCACGGCCCAACTGGTGCCCCTCGTCCGGATTGTGCGAAGGGACTGAACGTGGAGTGCCCTGAGGCCGCGGCAGAACGCGTCCCCATTGCAACCGCCCCCTTGAACAGCCTCGGACGGAGAGCGGGGTCCTTCCACGGATTAGTTACAAGCTGTTTTCGGGACCGAACGGTACACTCCTCGCCTCCTGCAACCTCATTTGTGAAAACGAGTAGGGGCAACGAGTCTCCACAGACTCGACGCCGCCCTCCCACCTTTTGTCGTTTAAGCCTTTGGTCGCCTCTCCATGAAAATTGGTATCACGTGTTATCCCACCTACGGCGGCAGCGGGGTGGTTGCCACGGAACTCGGAAAAGCACTCGCCGAACGCGAACACGAGATTCATTTTGTTGCGTCGGACCTTCCGTTTCGGCTTTCCCACGTGGCCGGCAACATTTTCTTCCACGAGGTCAACGTCCAGAGCTACCCGCTTTTCGACTATCCGCCGTATACCCTCTCCCTCACCAGTAAAATGGTGGACATCGCCAAGCACGTGGGACTCGATCTCCTGCACGTGCACTACGCCCTTCCCCACGCGTCGAGTGCTGTGATGGCGCGTCAGATCCTGGACTCGGAAAATCTCGACCTCCCCGTGGTGACCACCCTCCACGGCACAGACATCACCCTGATCGGCCAAGACCCCTCGTTTGCCCCCGTCGTCAGGTGGTCGATTGACGAGTCCGACGGCGTCACGGCCGTCTCCGATTATCTCCGGCAGGAGACCTACGACCACTTCGAGGTGTCCGAAGACATCGAGGTCGTCCCAAACTTCATCGACACGGACCGCTTCGTGCGCCAGGACAAGGAGCACTTTAAGCAGGCGCTCTGTCCCGATGGGGAAAAGGTGATTGTCCACGTCTCCAATTTCCGGCCCGTTAAAAACACCGGACAGGTCATCGAGGTCTTTCACCGATTGCAGAACGGCACCTCGAACGTGAAGCTCCTGCTGGTGGGCGACGGCCCAGACCGGGTGCCCACGGAGCGCAAGGCCCGTGAACTTGGGATCTATGACGACGTGCGCTTCCTCGGCAAGCAGGACCCAATCGAGGAAATCTTGTCGATTGCCGATGTCTTTCTCATGCCGAGTGGTTCCGAGACGTTCGGCCTTGCGGCCCTGGAGGCAATGGCCTGCGAGGTGCCCGTCGTGGCGACCGACGCGGGAGGACTTCCGGAGCTCATCGTGCACAGCGAGACGGGCTTCCTCTGCCCCGTAGACGACGTGGACGAACTCACGGACTGCACCCGGACGTTGCTCACCGACGAGGCGCTGCACGACGAGATGGCCAAGGCGGCGCGGCAGCGAGCCGTGGAGACGTTCGACATCGACCGCGTGGTGCCGATGTATGAGGACTACTACGAGCGTGTCCGCGGAGCCACTGTGCCTACCAGTGCCTAGCCTGCTCTATTTCCCAATCGCCTCTTGCACAAAGGGATTCTGCGTGCGCTCCCGGCCGATGGTTGTGGCGGGCCCATGGCCGGAGTAGATCGCAAAATCGTCGCCGAGCGGAAGGAGCTTCTCAGTAATCGAGTTCAGCAGCTGCGTCCGAGAGGTCTCTGGGAGGCCCTGCGTTCGGCCAATCGAGTTTTGGAAGAGGACATCGCCCGTGACGGCCTGCCGGCTCGGGCGGTGGACGAAAGAAATGGAGTCGGGCGAATGGCCGGGCGTATGTAGAATCTCAAGGGTCACGTCGCCGAAGGAAATGGTGTCCCCCTCCGCCAGGAGAGTGGTCGGGACGGACGGCGACTCGACCTCCACCCCGAAGGCCGTGGCCTGCTCGTCGGCTCGCTCGATGAAGGGCACGGCCGCCTCGTGGGCCTTGAAGCGCTGCCCAAACTGCTCCTCGAAAAATCGACATCCAAAGATGTGGTCGACGTGGGCGTGCGTGAGGAGCAGATGGCAAAGGTCCAGACCGTGCTCCTTGATGACGTCCATCACCTCTACGCATTCCGCCTCTGTGTCGCAGCTCGCGTCGATGAGCACCGCCTCGCCCTGGTCGTGGCACAGAAAGCAGTTCGTCATGAAGGGATTGAAGGTAAACGGCTCGACCTGCATTGGCAGACACGGTTGGGGAAGAGAAGGACGGATCGGACCTCCTCAATCTTCGCCGTCCGGGGAAGATCCGACGGATGCGGTTGGGCGCGTGAGAACGTAAGCGTAGTAAGCATGAGAGGCATGTCACGCACCACGTGCAACGTGTCATGCGTTCCTCCCACCTCCATATATCCATTCCCCCACACTTCTACGGCAATCGCATCAAATGCTCTTGCCCCGAAAATACCACTCAAGGCATTCTCTGCTCACAGAAACACCCCCATCGTCGCTCTGAGCTTGACTCAGAGCCCATCCGATTGCACGAAAAGTCCCAATCAGTCGATCGGATAGGCTCCAAAGCAAGTTTGGAGCGACAGTGGAAGTCCTTCCTATGTTGATGCGATTGCCGTGCCCACACTTCCACTGCCCGAACACGCGATTTCCCCCTGGCGTTTACACGGTTCCTTTGGGCGGAGCGTGTTTGTAGACGGAGAGACGAGCCCATGCTGCGTCGCCTTCACTGGATCGTACTGCGTCGGCTGCCAGGCCCCTTCTTTGGATGGCTCGGCACGCTCATGTTTCTGCTGCTGATGCAGTTCCTCATCCGATGGCTGCCCGAGATTGCGGGGAAAGGCATTCCGATCCTCGTGATCATCGAGCTCATCGCCTACAACCTCGCCTACATGGTGGTGCTGGCGGTGCCCATGTCGGTGCTGCTGGCCGCCCTGATGGCCTTCGGCGGACTTGCCGAGTCTGAATACTATACCGTCATTAAGAGCACTGGCATCTCTTTCGGCCAGATCGTGTGGCCCAGCCTCGTCATCGCCACGGTCATCATGGGCGGGATGCTGTACTTCAACAACGTGATGCTGCCGGAAGCCAACCATCGGGCCCGCCAGCTCTGGAGCGACATTCGGGGCAAGCGGCCGGGCTTTGAGCTCCAGCCGGGCGTTTTTTACGACGGGGTGGAGGACTACAGCATCCTCGTCCAGGACCGACCGTCGGGAACCAACACGCTCATCGGCATCACCATCTACGACTATACTCAGGGGCGGAGCCGGCAGGCCGTCATTAAGGCTGAACGCGGCACAATCGAGTCGCACGCCGGAGGCGCGCGCCTGACGCTTTCGCTGCAGGACGGGGTGATGCACCGCCCGCTTCCCCCGGACGCAAACAACCAGGACGGACGGTACGAACGGCTTGCCTTCGACCGCCACCGCATCCAGTTCGACATGTCCGACGCCGTCTTCCGACGGTCCGAGTCGGGAGAGAGCTCCCGATCCACCCGAACCATGCGCACGCCGCAGCTCCTCACCACGCTCGACTCCCTGAAGACGGACCGCCAATCGAAGTACCGCACCCTGCACGAGGAGGTGCGCGGCACCCTTCTCCCAGATACCTCCGATACGACCACCTCCAATACGACCCGGTCGGACACGGCCGCGGCGTCCGCCCCGGTCTCTCCCACGCACGAATCTGCGTACCTGGCCCTTGCCGGGCTCGAGGCCGGGCGTCACCGCTCGGTGACGAGCACCGCTGCCCAGCGGGCCCGGAACACACAGTCGACCATCCAGAGCACCCGCCGTGATACGAAGTGGAAAAGCCAGCGCATCCGCAGTTACCAGGTCGAGTTCTACAAGAAGTTTTCGATTGCGCTCGCCTGTTTCGTCTTCATGTTTGTTGGAGCGCCGCTGGGACTGGCCATTCGTCGAGGCGGACTCGCTACGATCGGTGCCATCGCCCTCGGAATCTTTATGTTTTACTGGATTACGCTGGTCCAGGGCGAGAAGCTCTCGGAACGCGGCTTCTTCCCCCCGTGGTTTGGGATGTGGATTGCCAACCTGATCATGTCCGGCGCGGGCCTCTGGCTGATTCTGTATGTCGTGCTCGACCTGGGCGCCACTCCGCCCCTCCGCCGGCGCCTGTGGGACTGGCTCACCTCCACAGAACCCGGCGCGTAGTGCAGCCGGGCAGAAAATCGCGAAAGGTTCCGTCCGTGCATCGCGTTTCGAAGACCCGTAGTAGTGCGTATTGCGTGTGCGTGAGGACAACGAAGTACGCAGTACGCAACACGAAATACAAAACTGCTCCCGAAGGACCTCTGCCTCGGAACTCCAACTTCTGCCCTTCCGCACCTCCACACGTTCGCCCTTACGGCTCCGTGCTCTACCTCGTCCCCACGCCCATTGGCAACCTGGACGACATCACGCTCCGGGCCCTCCGGGTGCTCCGCGAGGTCGACCTGATTGCCTGCGAAGACACCCGTACCTCCGGGCAGCTCCTCGATCACCACGACGTGGACACGCCCACCACCAGCTATCACGAGCACAACGAGCGCGAGAAGGCGCCCGAGCTCATCACCCGCATGCGGGCCGGGCGCGAGATTGCCCTCATCAGCGACGCTGGGTCCCCGGGGATTTCCGACCCGGGATTCTACCTGGCCCGAGAATGCTGGAACGAAGACATCGAGGTGCAGGCCCTCCCCGGCCCCACGGCCCTCATCCCCGCCCTCACGGCCAGCGCCCTTCCCAGCGACCGCTTCGTGTTCGAGGGCTTCCTGCCCAAGAAGAAGGGCCGGCAGACCCGCCTGACGGAACTGTCCACCGAGCTGCGGACCATCGTGATCTATGAGTCGCCGTACCGCCTGCTGCGCACGCTGGATGATCTGATCGAGCATCTCGGGGCCGACCGCCTCGCTGCCGTGGGCCGGGAGCTTACCAAGAAGTACGAAGAGATTGAGCGGGGAACGCTCGAAGAGGTCCGGGCGTACTTCGCGGGGTATACGAAAGTCCGAGGCGAGTGCGTTATCGTGGTTCGAGGAGCATCCTAATCCTCGCTTTCCGGCCCCCCACGTGTACTCACGAGAGCCCCGCGTCATTTTTCGTGGCCCTTGTTCACTGGATGCCGACCGTCCCGTGAAGTCGCTTTCGACGTTGCTCCTGAGTTTCCTTCTCGTAGCGGCCCTTCCAGCCCACGCTCAAGACGGCTCGGAGTGTCCGGCCGGCCAGCTACAGCCCATTGATGCCGAGGTGTCGGCCGACTCAATGAACGCGACGACCGACGCCGGCACCCCGTTGGCCCGCCGGTCGACGGTCACCGATCCGACCCCTGCGGCATCGGTCTCCCCCACCACGGACGCAGAGGCTTTCGTGCAAGATCGCATTGAGACGGACGGCCTCCACGTGGTGCACTTCTGGGCCCCCTGGTGCCCAAACTCGGAAAACGAACTGGACAATGGCTGGGCGAATCTCGTCGCCGACAATCCGGACGTCACGTTCACGTTCGTGACCGTGTGGAACGACAACGAGAAGGGCACCGCGGTCCTCGACGACTACGGCCTGCCCGACCGCGTCGTTGAGGTGACCCAGCCGGACCTCGGCCCGAGCGACGACGAGTCCAACCGGCGGTACTCCTTTCTGGGCCTCCCCGTCACCTGGATTCCGTCCACCTGGATCTTCCACGAAAACGGGGAGCTTGCGTTTGCGATGAACTACGGGGAGATGGAGATGGAGACCATCCAGTCGCTCCTCGACGCGACAAATGCAGACTGGTAACTCGCTCGCCGCTCTTGGTCTGCACCCTGCCTTTTTAGACTTTTTCAGACACTACGGATTTTCGTTAGGATGAACCGGAAGAGGATTGATCGCATCACCGCCGGGCTCGTCTTTTTGTGGGCGCTCGGCCTCTATCTGGCGACCGTCGCCCCCACGGTCTCGTTCTGGGACCCCGGCGAGCGCATCGCGAGCGTCTACACGCTTCAGGTGATGCACCCGCCCGGAGCCCCGTTCTACCTGCTCCTGGGGCGGCTTTTCGCCATGCTGGCCCCCTCTCCCGAAACGGTTGCCTACGCAGTCAACCTGCTGTCGGTCCTCGCCAGCGCCGGCACAGTGCTGCTCACGCACCTCATTGTCGTCCGCCTGGTGCGGCGGTGGCAACCGGATCTACGCGAGCAGTCCACCGGGCAGTACGTGGTCGCCCTCACCAGTGGCGTCGTCGGGGCCGTCACGCTCTCGGTGAGCGATTCCTTCTGGTTTAACGCCGGCATCGCTGAGGTCTACGCCCTCTCCACCTTCTTCACCGCCATGGTCGTCTGGCTCGTGCTCCGGTGGAGCGACGCGGCCCGGGCCGAAGAGGCGAAACTGGGCAGTGGTCGTCACCTCTTCCAGCTCGACGCCAATCGATACCTCGTCGTCATTGCCTTTCTCTTTGGCATGGCCATCGGGGTTCACTTGCTGAGCCTGCTGGCGTTCTTCTTTGTCGCCCTCATCGTCTTCTTTACCGAGTTTGACCGCGACCACTGGTCTACCCGGCAACGGTGGCTCCGCATCGTCGGGGCCGGTGCCATTTCGTCGGCCCTCTTCTTCGCGATCTATCCGGGCATCATCGTCGGGCTTCCCAGGGTCTTCGAGGCCATCGGGGCCCCCTTCATCACGGCCTTCGTCTTGGCACTTCTCCTCGGTTACGGCATCTACAAAACGCATCAGAAGCGCCGGTCGGTGGCGAACCTTGCCTTCATGTGCGTCACGGTCATCTTTATCGGCTACATGTCGTACGCGCTCGTCTTCGTCCGCAGCGCCACCGACCCGCCGATTGACATGAACGATCCGGACACGATTGAGGAGTTCATCTCCTACCTTGAGCGCGAGCAGTACGGGGACACTCCGCTGCTGCAGGGGGTCACGTACGACGACGCGACCGGGCGGGTGAACCGCCGCAACGGGGAGACGACGCTCTTCCCGCGGCGCCACTCCGTCGATCCCTCCCACTGGGAGGTGTATAAGCGCTACGACTCGGACCTGGAGTTCTTTCTCGATTACCAGGTGGGCTGGATGTACGTCCGGTACTTCCTGTGGAATTTCTCGGGGCGAGCGAGCGACGAGCAGGGGGCGAACTGGATCACCGGAGTCTCGGCCCTGGATCAACACGCCAATCTGCAAAAGCTACAGACGCCCAGCGAGAAGGAATCGCGCAACGCTTATTTCGCGCTCCCCCTCTTGCTGGGACTGTTCGGCGCCTTCTATCACTTTGGCCGCGACTGGCGACGGGCGTTCAGCGTGTTCGTGCTGTTCTTTATCACGGGCTTCGGCATCATTCTCTACCTGAACCAGACGCCGATGCAGCCGCGCGAGCGGCACTACTCATACGTGGGGAGCTTCTTCGCCTTTAGCTTATGGGTCGGGATCGGGGCTGGAGGCATCCTGCAAATGGTTTATGAGTCCGTCCACGACTCCCTGTCGAGCATGGGACGGACGGCCTCCCTCCTCGGCGCCGGCCTGCTCGTCTTCATGGCCGTGCCGGGGTGGATGGCGCTGGAAAACTACGGCGACCACGACCGGTCGGAGAACTACGTGCCGCGCGACTACGCGTACAACATGCTGAACAGCGTCGAGGAGGACGGCATCCTGTTCACCAATGGCGACAACGACACGTATCCGCTCTGGTACCTCCAGAGTGTGGAAGGGGTGCGGCAGGACGTGCGCGTGGTCAACCTGTCGTTGCTCAACACGAAGTGGTACGTGCGCCAGCTTAAAACCGAGGCCGCGTATGAGTCGGATCCCCTACCCATTTCGATGTCGGAAGACCAAATCGGCAAGCTCGGCTATCGGCAGTGGAAGCCAAAGCAGATGACACTGCCCGTGAACGTTGATCAGCTTCGCCCGAAAATTGAAGAGTACCTGCCGGACTCCACCCGTTCTTCGACTCTGGAAAGCCCGATGACCTGGGAGCTGAAAGGGCGTCCCTTCCGAAAAGACACGCGCATGCTGCAGACGGCCGACGTGACCATCTACAACATGCTGCGGACGAACGCCGAGAACGGGTGGAAGCGGCCCCTCTACTTCGCCGTCACGGTGGCTCGCTCCGGCCAGCTCAATCTCAAAAACTACTTTCAATTGGAAGGACAGGCCTACCGCGTCCTCCCCATCACGCACGATCAACCGCTTGGGCGCGTGATACCAGGATTGACCGACGAGCGCCTCGCGGAATTCAGATTCACGAACCTCGATAATCCCTCGGTCTACTACAATCAGAACGCCCGTCGGATGGTGGACGGGTACCGACTCCACTTCTCCCACACGGCCGAGCAACTGGGACAAAGAGGACGCACGGAAACTGCGGAGCAACTCCTGACCAACTTCACCGAGTCTGTTCCCTTTTCCACCATCCCGGCCGACATGCAAACGCTCTTCTTCACCGCCCAGGCCTACCGGGCCCTCGGCAACACGGAGGAGGTCGCGGAGCTCCTCGCGGACGCCGAGCCCCTCGTCCTGAACCAGCTCAGGGCGGCCAGCTCGCGACGGCAATTTAGCCGCGCCCTGCAGTACGCCGGTCGGGTTCGCTCGTCCTACCTCAAGGCAAATCAGACGGAGGCAATGGAGGCGTTCGACCAGAAAATCGATGACGCCCTGGCCAACGCTCCGTTTCAAGTTCCCGCGCGGCTTCGCCGGGCGTACGGCCTCGAGGCCGACACGAGTGGCGGCGGTCTGGAAACCCCTGGAATGATGCCGTCTCCAAGTCAAGGGGGCCCTCCCTCTTAAGAGTCCCCTCAACCCTCTCCGTCTTCAAACAACAAGTAGGCCCGAGGCTCATGTTCAGAAATCGTGTGTGCGAACCAGGGCGGGGGTAAACGCTGGCGTGATTCGCTTCAGGTCGATCGCGAACTCGCAGATTGCCACGTAGCCGGCCAAGTGCTTCTTGTCGCCCCTCGGAAGGGACGCAAAAAGTTGCGCTTTGACTATCCCTTCAGCAGACTCCGGAGGACGAACCAGACGTTTTCCCTTTTCTCTCGGAGGCGGCGCGAGAAGTAGGGAAACCACTCGGTGCCGTAGGGCACGTACACCAGCATGTTGTATCCCTCCGCGGCCATCTCTCGTTGCGTGGTGCGGCGTAGGCCGTAGAGCATCTGAAACTCAAAGTCGCCTGTTCCGATGTCGCGACGGTCGGCGAAAGCCTTGGTGGCGTCGATGATCTGATCGTCGTGCGTGGCGATGCCGGAGCCATCGGTGTGCCGAAGGAGCCGCTCCATGTAGTCGATGTAGCGCGCCCGAATCCGGCTCATGTCCTGATAGGCAATCTCCTCGGGCTCGGCGTAGGCCCCCTTGCAGAGACGCACGCTCACCCCGCGCTCGCACATGCGGTCGATGTCCCGATCCGTCCGCTTGAGCATGGCCTGCAAAACCGGCCCCACGTGGTTGGGAAAGTCAGGGTAGACCGCCTCGAAGAGGTTGAGCGTCGACTGGGTGAGGGCGCTGCCCTCCATGTCGAGCCGCACGAACAGGTCGTGCTCGGCGGCCACCTCCAGGAGCTGCCGCAGGTTGTCCTCGCAGAAGTCCTCGTCGATGAGCTGTCCCATCATCGAGAGCTTGATGGAGATGCGGTTGCGCAGATCCTCGGTGCCGTCCCGACCGGCGAGCGTGCGGATGAGGTCGATGTAGGCATCCCGCGCGGCGAGGGCCTCCTCGCGCTCGTGCACATGCTCGCCAAGCTTGTCGAGGGCCACATGGAGGCCGTCCTGGTTGAGGTCGTCCACGACCGGGAGCGACTCGTCGAGCGTCTCGCCCGCCACGAAGCGGCTCGCAAGGAAAAAGGGCAGTTTCATTTTGAGCTAAGTAATGGAGGCTTGACTTGAGCGCCTCTGCGAAAGGCGCGGTCTGGATTAGCCTGCGCCCAACAGAGTCTAAAGAGGGCTCAGCAAAGAGGGACTTAGAGTCTGTTTTAATTTATCTCTCGGGCACCCCGGGGAGTACTTCCTCGCTCCGCTCGGGGCGCTCCGAGCGGCCTTGACGGGCTGCAAATCGCCCCTTCACTCGACCGGTAGCCCCACTACAGGCCTCGTTCAGGGGGCGATTTTCGCTCCGTCAATTCTCGCTCTCCCGATCCGACCCAAAATCAAAACAGACTCTTAGGGAACAGAAGACTCGTCTGGGAACTATCGAAATTGTTGTGGTGGACTACAGGCATACCACCGCTACAGGTGGGCAGATCAAATGGGTCCTCCTCTCGCCCCCTTAGCCCGTGACCAAAGCGCATCTCCAACTCGCAGGGACCCGTTTCCGACTTCTTCCCAACCCTTGCCACAACTCCTCTCCCTCACGGGAAGCCCTCCCTCTGGGAAGCTATCAAAAAAGGAAAACAGGTGCCTTTCCCATCTTAGAAAGACGTGTACCCCAATTCTAAGGTACGAGCAGAGGAGTCCCCCGATTTGGGCTTCCTTGACGTTTCCACTTTCGAGGTGTCTCCAGCCAGTACTACAAATGCCGATCAGGGGTTGAACCGCCGAATCGGACCTGAGCCACTGCCAAGGGTGATTTGCTTTTCGAAGAGCCGGATTCAACGTGCCTTCAGAGCCTGCAAACGGCGATTTAGCTCAACCCCTGATCCGGCATTACAAACCTAATTGTAGAATCGGTGCCCAAGTAAGCTGGCGGTAGGCAGTCGACAATCATTATCAGTAGGGCTCGGGCTCACGCACGGCCTCATGACGCTTCGCGCCCAAACCAATATTCAAACTACAAGTTAGGATTGGTATCGATTTCGTTCGAGGGGATTGGCAGAAGCTCACCAGGGTTCTCCAGGGCCGACTCCCCGGCCTGCCAGGTTGGCGACTCAGTGCCAAACCGGAACATGTCGTTGAGACGACGCCCCTGCAGGAAGAGATTGGCCCGACGCTCATGCTCTAAGTAGGCAACCAAGTCGTCTCCCTGCTCAATGGGCGGAAGATTGTCCAATGCTCGCAGGTCGTTCAGTTCTTGTCGTGCACGGTCCGCGTCCCCACGTCCTAATGCATCTTCGGCAATGATGAGACGCATTTCTCGCGCAGACAACCAAGTGAGAGGTGCGAAGTCGGCCGTGAACTGCTCGATGTCTGTAAACTCGTCGGCGATCCGGGCAATACGCGGGTCCTGTTCTCCAGTTTTGGGATCCTCTACATCGTCATTGATGGCAAGCTCCGCCCGGTCATTCACCTGACCAGAAACGTAGTTATCGATCTGCGGGTCTCTGTAGTCAAACTCCGCTTCGTAGTCCGGCGGCATCATACTCAGGGCGGCTTGCGCGTCGCTCACCGCGTCGGACGCGTTACTGACGAGGGGATCCGAAGGTGTTGACCCAGGGGGGTTCAGCTTATTCCACACCGCCTTCGCATGCTTCGCCCGGGCCCGAACGCCGAGTGCTTGCATTTCGAGCTCCTCGTTTCCATTGGATCGGGCCCGGTCAATCGCAGTGCCTAAATGATCGATCGCCTCGTCGTAGACTCGATCCATGTTGTCGGCGCCTATGGGCTCTCCTGCTTCCCGTTTGTCGGAGTACACAAAGTCGTCGTACGTGTCGGCGATCTGAATCCGCGTAAGTGCCGAGTACAGGTACGTCTTCGTTAAGGTAGAGGCCTGCGGAAGCTCTCCCTTGTCCTCTAGCGTGGTTAACCGTTCGATGGCTTCGTCGGCCAGCCAGCGCGCCTCCGTAATTTCAGGCCAGGTATTGTTCGTAATCTCATTCCCGGGTCGGTCTAGTCGCCCGATCTGGAATCCCTGGTACGACTCGTACGATCCTTGCCATCGCATCTCATCCGAAGCCGCGGAAAGGGGCGCATAGGCCCACCCGGTCCCGTCCATGAGGGCATTCAGGAGTCCATTCTTCAAGGCGCTGGCGCCCCGTGGGTCCTGCAGATCTTCTTCGACGAGACTGTTGGGATTGCTCGCATCAAGAATGTCGCACCCCGTGAGAAACAGGGTACACATAAGGGCAACAGCAATTCCGAATGTCAAAACTCGGCGCATGCTCATAGTAACAACTATCCTGTATTTTGTATGTCGTGTGGGGACGTACCCTGGGTAAGCTTTGCTAGTGTCATTCTAGAAGCTCGCCTCCAGTGTAATCGTGTAGGTTCTCAGCTGAGGCGTTCCGTACGTGTCCATTCCGCCCGCGAAGTTCTCCTCCGTGGTCGAACCCAATCCAGTTGCTGCTTCTCCCGTTGCAGTGGGGTCCACTCCGTCGTAGAGAGTCCAGAGGGCAAGGTTGTTTCCCTGAATACTGATGGAGCTTTGATCGACCCCCAGAGTGGACGTGATCGAACGGGGAATGCTGTAGGACAGAGACAGAGTCTGCCATCGCAGGTAATCCGCCTTTTCAATTTCATTGAGGCCGTCGTGCGGCGTAAGGGCCAAGATGTCATTCACCCACGTCCGAGCCGCATCAATCCGCTCTTGCGTGGAGCTCTCCGGATTTTGCAGCGTGGCATCCAAGCTGGCCGACCGCATGGTATTTCGACCGATTCCAGAGTTCACCTGCTGGAATCCACTGGTGAGGTTGTGGTGGTAATAGTTTCCAAATGCGTAGCGGAACCGAGTGCTTAGAGAAAACCCTTGGTACTGGGTGGAGATTCCTACTGCACCGCTCCAGTCCGGCGTTTGCTTGCCAAGATAGTGGTCCTTGTACACGCTGCCACCGGGGAGGGCATCGCCGTCTGGCCCGGCCGGCATGTAGAAGGAACGAAGCTCTGTTGGGTTGCGCGGCTGGGAGAAAAAGCTCTCCAGGGCCTCCTGGCTCGACGGAGTGCCATTCTGCTCCAGATCCAGTGGGAAGTCGACGCCTTCCGGAGCCTTCGTCCCGAAGTAGGCACCTGGAGCATACTCCTCTTTGATAAACATTCGATCCCGTGCATAGCTTGCATCAACCTTGATCGGTGGGGCGCCTCCCAGGGACGTCACCTCCTCATGCACGTAGGCCGCATTCGCGAAGGCGTCGAGCGAAAAGTCCTCCTTTTGCACCACGCTTCCATCGAGGCTGAACTCAAGCCCCTGTCCGGAAAGCTCTCCGACGTTTGTAAGCTGCGGAGTAGAAAATCCTCCGGAAGGTGGAAAGCTTCGATCAATGAGCGCATCCTCAGTCGTGCGGTTCCAGTACGTGGCGGACAGGGAGAGTCGATCTTGAATAAGGCCCAAGTCGAAGCCAACCTCCCATTCCGTCGCCGTCTCAGGTTGGAGCTCCTCGTTTCCGAGATTTCCAGTTCGCACCCCCGTCCCTTCAGGAGATTGAACGGGAGAGAACGTCGTAAAGGCGTCGAAGGCTCCTGGCTGCTGGCCAGATTGTCCCCATGCTCCACGAAGGCGGAGTTCAGATACCCCAGAGATCGAGAAGTTAAAGAAGTCCGTCGGAAGGAATGAAAGACTTGCCTTCGGATAAGTGGCGTAGTTGAAGTCATCCCCGAACGCGCTACTTGCGTCGAGGCGCACGCCGAGTGTCAAATACACGGCCTCCTGGTAGTCAATCTGCTCTTGGGCAAACACCCCTACATCCGCAACCTCCTCGAAGGAACTAGCGGCATTCTGAATGCTCGTAGCGTCCACCGTTCGGAGCCCGGGACCCGGAAAATTCTCTCCGTCCGACGTCGACGTCTCAATCTCCGTCCGGTACAGCTGTCCACCAGCGACCGTCCCCGAGTTGAAGTTATTCCCGAGGCTCGTCGACCAGTCCAGCTTGGTCTCCAGCGAATAGGTCAGCACCGACCGATCGCCAACGACGAGCGCACCGTCTGGGGTGGGGGCAACCCCGTCCACGGCGTACCCGAACGGGGTATAATCCTGGCTCTGTTGCGAGTTGTAATCCACGCCGAACTGGACATCGGCCGTGAAATTGTCTGTCGGCAGGTAGGAGGATTGCAATATAACCCGTCCCCGATTGCTGGCGTCTTCCACCTGAGGATACGTCCCTTCTCGCGGCGTTGCGAAAAACGGAAGGCCAAAGGTGTCAAACTCACTTGCTATGCCGGCGTTGGCCGGATTCGAGTACCGAGCCGTACTCGTCGGGGTGTAAATGGTGATGCCTTGCCCGTAGGTCTCACGGTCCGTACGAGCGTACTCTCCTTGAATGTTGAATCGCCATTGGTCGGAGGGAATTAGGCTCAAGTTCCCCGTCCAGAAGAACCGTCGGTTGGTGTCGTTAGCGTTTCCAACCGCGCCTCCATTGAACGAGGACGGCTGAGGATCCCACGGACCGTCGGTGAAACTGTATCTGAGGTTCGAGTAGTATGTCGCTCCCTGTCCTCCTCCCCGGACCGACGCTGAGATCTCCTGCCCCATTCCCGTTCCGTAAAGGTCGATGAGCTGACTGGGGCCTTCAAAGGGTTCGTACAGCTCCGCATCCACCCCAAGCACATCTTGCACCCTCGCCTGGGCGCCTTCGTTGTCGACGTATCCGGCTATTGGCTGGAACCGATCCGGCATCCGGTGAAATGTATTCGAGATCTCGATGTCAAACTGAGGAGCTTGCTCTTGACCTCCACTCTTTGTAAAAATCTGGATGACGCCTGCATTCGCCTGCGATCCGTAGAGGGTGGCGGCGGCGGGCCCCTTCAAGATTTCCACTCTTTCGATGGCGTCAAAATTCAGCTGGGAGAGGGCCGACGTTTGGGCTAATCCGCCAGCGCTGACTCCCGGAGCAAATCCGCCCGTGGAGTTGATTCGAACCCCATCAACGTACACAAGCGGTTCATTTGACATCGAAATACTGGAGGAGCCGCGAATCCGAATCCGAGGCTCCTGGTCAATCGCTCCACTGCTCATGTTGATGTTCACGCCCGCTTCTTTTCCCACAAGCGCGTCTTCAATCGACTTCGTGCCAACGTCTTCAACCCCACTGAAGTCCACCGTAGAGACCGTATGTCCAATCGACTTTTGCGCCACTTCCCCTCCCGTCCCGGTCACCACAACCTCATCTAGTCCGAGTCGCTCTTCCCGCATCTCAAA
>PXTN01000127.1:35645-36890 GCA_003022565.1 Bacteroidetes bacterium QS_3_64_15
CATCTCAAAGTCTACGACAATCGTCTCCCCCGCCGAGACCTCAACCTCACGTGTTTCAGTCTGGAACCCGACAAACCGTGCCTCTACCACTTGGGTACCTGTGGGGACATCGGAAATGGTGTAGACCCCTTCTATATTCGTTGTCGACCCAATTTGCTCTCCCCGAATGGTGACATTAACGCCGGGAAGCGGATCTCCGGACTGGGATTCGACAACCCGTCCTTCGACAACACCGGTCTGCGCAGCTGCCGGTTGTAGGGCCGTCAGTGCAAAGAGAAGCGCCGGAACTAGTAGCAATCGTTTCACAGTGGGGCCAACTCTAGCAGTGAGTTTTACAATTACTTTTCGATTTTACAGTCTGTACTTAAAGGGGTGGGTACGAGAACTTCAAGTGAGCGGCGGGAATTCGCATGACTCGGAGGCTTCGTCTGGGAACAAGTCTCTTTCGAGAACCAGCTCCAGGCCTCTCATGAATCCGCTACGGTAGTTTTCGACACGGAGACAGTGGTTGGGGCTTCCAGAACTCGCATTCTACAGCACAGCTGAGACGGTCGCCGACATCCTTCTGGTCGAGTCCGTCGTACCGGAAATCGAACCGTCCAGTGGTATTCCTCACGAGGAAGTTCCTTCCAGTGCCCTCAGCTCGTCTTCCTCATGAGGAGGAACAGGATTCTCGAAGCCTATTGATTCCTAGGGCCGTCATCCACAGGCTCAAACCCTTGTCTCTGTAGCCTCTGATTGAGCTCGTCGAGTTCGGTGTTTGCTGCCGTATCAATTTCGGACAGCAGCGCATTCAGGGCTTCTTCGAAGCGATCAACCCATTCGCGCTGGGCCGCGGTCGGAGAATTCGTGGCCGAGTCAATCTCCCGTAGCAGATCCCCGATCTTGTCGTGAAGCTGGGCCGGTGTGCTCGGAGATGGAGGTGCGTGTCTCTGGCTGGACCTGCGCCAGGCTGCTAGACTGGAGATGGGAAAGTCCCCAGAGGCTGAAAGACAGAGCAACGAGCAATAAGGCCTTCGCCGCTCGGGAGTTCTGTCCGGATGCGGACGTCGTGTATTGACGAAGGGCAGAGGACATTGGAAGCATGATGAATTACACCAAAAGCGCGTGGAGAAACGGTCTGGAGCGACTACGATCCGGACCCACACGACGCTACGGTTCAAAGGGGGCATTTACAGGATTCGCGGTGTCCACGCCCTGTTTAGACTCCTCGACCATACGCTCGACCTCGTCCATAACCCGCTC
>PXTN01000128.1 GCA_003022565.1 Bacteroidetes bacterium QS_3_64_15
CGCCGCCCCGAACCAGGGGCCGTCTAGCTCGGCCTCGTAGATGCGAGAGGCACGGTCGGCGTCGTCGGAGTCGATAACGAAGTAGACGTGATGCGGATTGCCGTCCGGCTCGGTGCTCAGGCCCTCCACCTTGCCCGTAAACGGCGTTCCATCCTCGCCGAACAGCTCTGCCCAGCGTGTTTCCCCGTCGGGGCCGATGATGCCGAGGACCGAGCCGACGATCTCGTCGGTCTCCTCGTTCTCGGCGGAGGCGGAGAACAGGGTGACGCCGTCCACAAACTCGGCGTCGGAGAAGGTGAGGCGCACGTTGTGAAGCGTGCCCAGATTGTACTGCACCACGTTGGTGACGGGCGGCGGGGGCGTGCCCGTCGGGTCGTTGAGGTAGGCCCAGAGGTCGGACCAGCGGACGTCGCCGGTGGCATCGATGGGCTGCAGGTCGCCGTGGGGCTCCGCGTTGCCGCGCTGAAGGAGGCGCAGCCGATCGTCGTCCACGAAGACGGCCCCTTCCACGTTGAGGCCACTGCCGGCAAAGTCGCGGTTCTGGCGCAGCATGCCGTGAAACGCGGGCGTTTCGACGAGGGCCGTATCCGGGAGACCGTCATGATCTTTGTCGCGCCAATCCACAGTGATGATCCACTCACGCGTCTTGTGCGAGCCGGAGCCGAAGGCAACGAGGAGTTCGCCCCCGCTCCGCGGATCGCAGGCGCACGCCTCCAGGTCGAGTTTATACTCGTGGTTGTCGCGCTCAAACTCGTGCACCCGAGCGCCGTCGGGGGCAGGGGGAAGCGGCACCCCGCGCACGTGGTGGTCGTCCGGATCCACGAGGCCCAGAAAGTTGGCGTCGTCCTGCACGAGCGCGAACCGGTCCACCAGGTGGACAAGGCCCGACGCGGCGCGCACGTGGTCCGGGCGGCTCTCCGCCTCAGGATGGGCTTCATTGTCATACGTCAGCGGCGAGGAGCGGATCACGTGCGCCGCAAGGCGGTCGTCCTCGTGCGCGCCAAGTCGTTGGGGCATGGGAAGCTGCGTGTAGCGTGATGGCACAGAACAGAATTGGAAGGCGACCGCTCCGGTTCAGGGCAGGCGCCCGACGCCCTGCGGGCCGATGAAAAGAGGAAGGGTCTCCACAACTCCGCATTCCGAATTCCCAACTCCACATTCCTCCGGTTACGCGTCGATCGTGGCGTACTTGGCATTGCGCTCAATGAACTCGCGCCGCGGCTTCACCGAGTCGCCCATCAGCGTGGAGAAGAGCCGGTCGGCTGCAGCGGCGTCCTGGATGGTCACCTGCTGAATCTTGCGCGTCTCCGGGTTCATGGTGGTGGTCCAGAGCTGCTCGGGATCCATCTCGCCGAGGCCCTTGTAGCGCTGCATGCTCGGGCTTCGACCGTCGGCCCGCAGTTCTTGCATGCGCGATTGCATTTCTTCGTCGGTCCAGCAGTAGATCTCCTGACTGCCGTTCTGGATGCGGTAGAGCGGCGGCAGGGCGATGTAGATGAAGCCCTTTTCGATGAGGGGCCGGAGCTGACGATAGAAAAAGGTGAGAAGCAGTGAGCGGATATGCGCTCCATCTACATCTGCGTCCGTATTTTTGGCCATAATTCCCCCGAATCCAGCCACAAAGTTTTCGTCTTTTTCTACGGAGAAGTCGTATACATAATTGCTGTTTGGTTTCGTCTTCTCTACCTCTCTCACTTGAAGGGCCACAAGATCATCCGAAATCGCCTCATACGGTCGGACACTCTCTTTGGACTGGCGTCGCTTCATGCGATCCGCAAAATCGTCGCCGTTCGGATGTGCCTGCCATACCTCACGGAGCCTCCGAAGGTCGGACATCGCCGTCACGACGACCGTGTGAACGTCATTGGCCGCAGCGACCGGGGTTCCCCGAAGCGTCTGCGTCGTTCGATCGTCGGTCTCCGTTACGGAATGGGAGGCCACGACATTCTGTCCCGAAAGCAAGTACATCAGCCCGTTCGCAAGATCTCGCGAGACAGTCGCGAACTGAAGACCACGGTCCCGAATCGCGCCGTCTCCTGACAGATATCCGCGCAGAAACGCCTGCTGGGACTCGACAGACACATTGAAGACGAGGTCCGGAATTTTTTTCTCTTCTGCTGAGCTCGCATCGCATCCGAGGACGTGCTGCCAAGCGAGCGCAGCGGCCCGGTTCACAAGCTTAACTTCGCCAACCCGATTCTCATACTCACTGTACTTTGCCCGGAGGCCGAAGACGTGCTCAAAGGCGTCCCGGTATTTCTCGACGAGCGCGTCGTTGTCGGCGTCGAGGGCAAGCCGAATGCCGTTTCGGGGCGAGCACGAGCCCTCCGCCACCCAGAATCCGAGTAGATCCATCAGCGTCTCGTCCACCTCGACGTACCGGTCGATGCCATTGTCGGCGTAGTGAGCGGGAGTGAGCTCGACGTGGGCCCCTTCGGGGATATAGTCAAGATCGGACTCGTCAAGGTCGCTTACCCGTACATAGTCGCGGACGCGGTTCTTCGGGGCGCCGTTGTACTGCTCAGTCCAGCGCTGGTCAAGCAGCGAATCGGTGACCGTGACGGACTCCATCACAGCGGTACTGTTCGCCCCGACAGCCTCGCAGTACGCCTGGAAGTTCGACATGCTCGGCCGGTTGAGCCCCCGCTCCCAGTGCGATACTGTAATCGGTCGAGCAACCCCAACCGCGTCGCAGACCGCCTGCTGAGTCAGGCCCCGGTCTTCCCGCATCGCCTTCAGCTTGGTCCGAACAGATTCGGGTGCCTCGACGCGCGACTCGGCCCACTCGTCGCCGTCGTACTCGTTCCGAATCTTCTGCTTGAACATCTCTTCGATGCCCGGTCCCCGCGCATACACGTCGGAGTTCCATTCGCTCGCCCCCATCACAAATCGGTGAAGCAGGTCGATTTCGCCCCCGTCGCGATCCCCCTGAACGGGCACGCGCCGGGGAGCGACCACGTTATCGCCGGGCTCAATCTCATCGCCGCGGGCGAGCTCTACTTCGCCGTCCCGGTACACGAAGACGCTGTGCGACCCCGTCACTTTCAGGTTACGCCCGTAGGCTGTCGTGATCTCGTACAGCGGCTCGTCCGCCTCGTGGCGGATGACGCTCTTGATGGACCGAAATCGGACATCATGCTCGTCTCGGCCGAAACAGAGCACCTCCCCGAGGTCGTCGTCACTGCGCTTGTCGTAGAAGGCCTGGGGGGTGTCGTTCACCTGTGCCAACGCCTCATCAATGAAGTCGCCGATCTCGACCATCCGGGTTGCGCCGTGGCGCCGCACGAACACGTGTTCCTCGGCATCCACGCTCATCATCACGATCTTGTGGTAGCGCATCTCGCTGAGGTCGAACTCCTCCTCGGTCGACGTGAGACCCGTGCCGAGGGCCGTGACGATGTTCTGGATTTGATCGTGCTCCAGAATGCGGTCGAGACGCGCCTTCTCCACGTTCAGGATTTTGCCCCGCAACGGCAGGATGGCCTGGAAGTGGCGGTCGCGCGCCTGCTTAGCGGATCCACCGGCTGAGTCGCCCTCCACCAGGTAGAGTTCACTCTCCGACGGCGTTCGCGAGGTGCAGTCCGCCAGCTTACCGGGCAGGCCGCCCCGCGAGAAGGCATCTTTGCGCTGCACCAGCTCGCGGGCCTTCCGGGCCGCGGCCCGCGCCTCGGCCGCCTGAATCACCTTCTCGATAATCCGCTCGGCCTGATCGGGGTGGTCCTCCAGCCACCGGCCCAGCTGCGTGTTGACGAGGGACTCGACCTCGCCCTGCACCTCCGAGTTGCCGAGCTTCGTCTTCGTCTGCCCCTCGAACTGCGGCTCGGCCACCTTCACCGACAGGACCGCCGTGAGCCCCTCCCGGAAGTCGTCGCCCGAGAGGTCAAACTTAAGGCCGCTGAGCATGTCGTTCTTCTTCGCGTAGCGCTTCAACGTCCGCGTGAGGGCGCGGCGGAAGCCGGTGACGTGCGTGCCCCCTTCGTGCGTATTGATGTTGTTGACGAAGGAGAGGACGTTTTTGTTGTACCCGTCGTTGTAGCGCATGGCCAGCTCGACGGGCACATCTCCCTCCTCGTTGGCGATGTAGATCGTCTCGTCGAGGATCGGCGCACGCGCCTCGTCGAGGTAGTCCACGAACCCGACAATGCCCTCTTCCGAATGGTATTCCTCGCGGGCCAGGCCCTCGTCGTCCTCGCGGTGGTCCTCGATGCTGATGCGCACCCCAGCATTCAAGAACGCCAGCTCGCGCAGGCGGTCTGAGAGCGTTTCGAACCGAAACTCCGTCGTCTTAAAAATGTCCTCGTCCGGCCAGAAGCGAATGTGGGTGCCCGTCCGTTCGTCGGCGCGCATGGGTCGCATTTCCCGGACCGGGTCTTCGGGCACCCCGCACAGGTAGCTCTGTTTCCAGACGGACCCGTCGCGGCGCACGGTCACCTCGAAGCGGGAGGCGAGCGCATTGACCACCGACACGCCCACCCCGTGCAGCCCACCGGACACCTGATAGCTGTCCTTGTCGAACTTGCCCCCGGCGTGGAGCACCGTCATCACTACCTCCAGCGCCGAGCGGTCCTCCGCCGGGTGGGTGTCGACGGGAATGCCGCGGCCGTTGTCTTCGATCGACACGGAGCCATCCTCGTAGAGCTGTACCTCGATCTCATCGCAGTGCCCGGCCATCGCCTCGTCGATCGAATTGTCGAGCACCTCGTAGACGAGGTGGTGCAGGCCGCGGAGGCCCACGTCGCCGATGTACATGGAGGGACGCTTGCGCACGGCCTCCAGGCCTTCGAGCACCTGGATGTTCGATGCCGCGTAGGCGCTGATGGCGCGATCGGGGAGGTCCGTCGGCTCGCTCATAGGGGACTCGGTCAGCCGGGAGAGGATTGGAAGACGCAATGGTGGGGAGACTATTCCGCTCCATTCGACATTTTGTTATAACGCCACGCCCCGCCAATAGTTCGGGCGCGAAACGGTGCTCTTCTCGCACTCCTACCTAGCGTTCGTCCCGCGTGGACGGCTGGGGGCTAGAGGTGCAGACATCTGCGTTCTGCCCTCCCACGCGCTCCAAACGCTCCCATCAATACCGTCGCACGGACCGGCCCATCGGACGCCTCCCTATCCGTCTCCGTCGGAGGTGAAGCGTCCCCCACGCAGCCCCGAAGGACTTGGGGCCCATCGGACGCCTCCCTATCCGTCTCCGTCGGAGGGCTCCCCCCCTGGCCCGACCGACACCTCGTGCCGCGTCCACACGACGAAGCTGAGGCCCCGCTCCAGCACGTCCGACAGGTGAGGCCCGTCGGCCGCGGCGGGGGCCGTGTCCAGAAACTGGTCGATCTCGTCGTGGGTCTTGCGCGCCTCTTCTACCAGCGCCTCCGACACTGCCGGGTAGAGACTCAGCAGGTGCTGGTGCATGGCCTTCGTGAGCCGCTCGGCGCGGCGCAGCTTCAGAAGCAGGTCGAAGTGGCGAACCGCGTGCGGCAGCGGCCCGTCGTCCTGCTGCAGGGGAACGCGACTCAGCGCACCCTGCATGAGCAGGTCCATGAGCGCTCGGCCCGAGCTGCGCAGGCGGAGGGCGGCCCGGTTGGCGGGCTCCTGCGCCGAGGGATCGTTGCCGGCCCGGCGCTCCGCCACCGACTTGCGGACCCTCGCGGCGGTCGACAAGGTGGCCAGCAGTGTCATGGATTCCAACACGGCGGCGGAGTCGGGCTGCTCGTCAGGAGTTGGCTTGCTCATGAAGAGATCGACTCGAAACGAATGAACACAGATCGGTAACAGCGTGAGGCGTGAACCGTGAAGGCGTGAGAGAAAGGTTGCCCAATCAGACCGCTTCTCCAGATTCCACATCACGCATCACTCATCACGCATCACAACCCTCTTCTCGCCAGGCAGAATTGCGCCGGCGCGCTTGGTACGTCCGGATCCACCCCGTCTCTACACTTCGAGATACCGCACAAATTCCTCGACGAGCTCTTCCAGCTCGCTATCCTCTTCGCCGAAGGCCGCCACGACATGGTAGCCGTGGTGTTCGAGGACGTGCCGGACGCGGGAGGTATCCTTCACGTTGAGCTTGAGGGTGACCCGTATGTTCTCCGTCGAATCGGTGGGGAGCTCGGACGCGACGGCGAGCACTTTCGCGTCGTTCTGCTCAATGACGTGGATAAGCTTGGCAAGAGCGTAGTCGCGCGAGTCGACTTCGAGTGCCAAAATGGCCCCACTCTGCCGGGTGGACAGCATCTGCGCGAACCGGTCGAAGATGTCGTGGCGGCGGAGCACGCCCAGAAACTCCCCATCGCTGTTGGCCACCGGCACCGTGCTGAGGTCGTGCTCAACCATGGTGCGGGCCGCGTCAAAGATGTGCGCCTCCGGCGGCACGCTCACGGGCCGTCCAATGAGGAGCGAGTCGACCGGCGAGCCGGGACCCTCGGCATCCATGAGGCGATCTTCGGAGATGACCCCGGCGAGACGACCGTTGTCCTCAACCACCGGAAGATGACGCACGTGATGCTCCATGAGCAGCCCGAGGGCGTCCTCTACGGTGTCGGAGGTCTGGAGGGCGGGGGTGGTGGAATGGATGGCGTCGCGTACTTTCATAACGTCACGGACTTGGAGTGGGGACACGTGATGGAGGCACAAACACAACGCTCGCCAGAGTCGTTCTGGTGCAAGGGCCGTGCCGAGGTGCACAGCATGTCACAATCGCAGTCAGGCCCTGCCGCCCTAGCAGAGGGTCGGGCGCCCCTCCTTACGCCTCCGGCACGGGGGTTTCATCATCGACCGGCCGGAGTGCCCCGAAGGAATCAAGGGCTTCGCGGAGCCGGGCGTCGTTGCGCGGCGCGGTGCGGAAA
Source organism: Bacteroidetes bacterium QS_3_64_15 (assembly GCA_003022565.1). Taxonomy (GTDB): domain Bacteria; phylum Bacteroidota; class Rhodothermia; order Rhodothermales; family Salinibacteraceae; genus Salinibacter. The sequence goes on from PXTN01000128.1 coordinate 6,840, forward strand.
TGCATGCGCGCAACGGCCTGAGCCTCCTCCGCTTCTCCGTTGAGGGGCACGTCTGTGGCTCCGTTCTCGGCGTACATGTACTCCTCATCGATCACGTCGGCGAGCCGATGCACCCGTGCGATGGCCTCCGGTTCGGACACCGGAATGTACGCCACACGCTCCACGTAGTCCTGCTCGATGAGGGCAAGCAGGTCCTTCTTCAGCGTTTCGAGGCCGATGCCGCGGAGCGCCGAAATGAAGACGGCGTCCGGATGGTTGCGACGGAGGCGTCGGAGTAGGGTTCGGTCTTCAAGGGCGTCGATCTTGTTAAACACCACGAGGGTTGGCTTGCCCCGTGCGTCCAGGTCGCCCAGGGTTTCGGAGACGACCTGCATCTGCTCCTCGTAGTTTGGATGCGTCACGTCCACGACGTGGACGAGCGCGTCGCTCTCGCGCACCTCGTCGAGCGTGCTCTTAAAGCTCTCAATGAGCCGGTGGGGGAGTTTTCGGATAAACCCGACCGTGTCGGACATCAGCACCTCCTTGTTCGTATCGAGCTCGACGGTGCGGGTCGTGGCATCGAGCGTGGCAAAGAGGCGGTCTTCCGCGAAGAGATCCTCGTCGGCCAGGGCGTTGAGGAGGGTCGACTTGCCCGCATTCGTGTATCCTACGAGCGAGACCGTGGTGTGGGTGTCACGCCCTTTGCGCTGGGTCGTACGCTGCTGGTCGATCTTGTCCAGTTTCTCCCGCAGCTTCGCCATGCGCTTGTCGATGAGGCGGCGATCCGTCTCGATCTGCTTCTCGCCGGGTCCCTTCGTGCCGATGCCCCCCTCCTGCCGCGAGAGGTGGGTCCAGCGCCGGGTGAGCCGCGAGCGGAGGTAGTCGAGCTGCGCGAGTTCGACCTGCGTCTTGGCGGCTCGGGTCTGGGCGCGACTGGCGAAGATATCCAAGATGAGGCCCGAGCGGTCGAGCAGCTTACAGTCAATTTGTTCCTCGATGTTTTTGACCTGCACGGGCGTAAGTTCGTCGTCGAAGATCACGAGGTCCGAATCACGCTTCTTCGTGAGACGCCCGAGTTCGTTGACCTTGCCGGAGCCAATGAAAGTCGCCGGATCGGGACTGTTGAGCGACTGCGTCATGCGATCGGTCACTTCGGCCCCGGCCGTGCGGGCCAAGTGCTCCAGCTCGTCGAGGTGATCGCGCACCTCCCAGCGCGACTGCTGAGGGGTGATGACTCCGACAATGATGGCGGTTTCTGCGTCTTCGGTTTTCTTTTCAGGGGTAAACAATGCGGCGGACGCAACTTATTCAGGAAGAACGCGAACACGGGCCCCGACGGCGGTCAGGGAGCCGGAGAGCGGGGCTTCAGTTCAACCAAAATGCACACGGTTGTACCGGTCTCCAAGCGAGATTGTTGCATCCCGTAGCCGTCTGGCCCCCCACGGTTCCGAGAAAACGATCGTGGCAGAGCTACGACAGGTCGATCCGATCATCCAGAGAACCGAGCGCCTCTTCGCTGACGTCCTCGTCCGGCACCGAGAAGCGGGCCCCAAGTTTCCGTTCAATGACCTCATGGACGGCCGTCGCGTGGGCCTTCGGCACCGGCAGGTCGAGGCGGCGGCGCGTCCCCTGAGGTCCCCGGTAGAAGAGGACGACGTGGGGGCGCCCCTGTCGCGTAGTGGTAAAGTAATCGATGACCTGTCCCCACAGTACGGTCCGGTGCATCCGGCTCAGGTCGTGGACGATGCCGTACTCAGTGACGACGACTGTCCGGAGCATCCACGTTGCCGCGAGCCAGAAGAGTCCTCCGGCGGGATACCCGACAAGCAGAGCAGTCGGGACCGAGCGGCCGGTCAGCCAGGCGTGCCCAAACCCACCCGCGACGAGCAGGAGGAAGAGCACGGGGCCCAAGAGCGGGCGGACGAGGACGCCCGGCCGTCGCCAGGCGAGCACGGAACGGCGCAGGCGCACCCGGCCCATGAGGGCCGCGAGCATGGAAAGGGCCGTGATCCCGACGAAGGCCGACAGGGCCGCGCGATGCAGGATCGGAACCAGGTCGGCAGCAGACGGCATTCCCGACGCAAAAACCTACAAATCCAGGGACGAGGACGACAGAAGAGAAGGCGCTCCGCCCTGAAACACCCCCCTCAGGACGATACCGTTTCGGGGGTCCACTGGCTGGCGATGAGCATCTCCACTGCAAGGCAGACCAACGCCAGGAGCAGAAAGACGTTCCAGATTTCCGTGCCGGCCCGCTGGGTGCGGAGCGTCTCTGCGATCTCCTCATCCTCCGCCGCAGCCACTGTCTGGACCGGAGCCCCCGTGGTGGTTCGCAGCGTTTCCGAGACCTCGGCGGGCGAGGCAGCCCGGAGGTCCGATTCGGCAGGATCCACGTTTACGGCGACGCGCCGGACCTGCGTGGTTCCGGCCTGCACGTCGTAGACACCAGGCTCCGTCAGGGTCGTCCCGATTTGCAGCAGGGTAGCCCCGAAGAGGGTTCGCTGCTCGGGGGTCACCTCGATGCCGCCGGGTCTCCGCAGGCGGAGCGACGCGTCCGGGGCCACCCCCGTCACCCGCAGCTCGGCAGGCCGCCCCGCCACTAGCTGCTCGCCGGCCACCGAGGTGCTTGCAGAGAGGTAGTACACCGACCGGTAGAGGAGCGGCACAAACAGACCGTGGACGGGCAGCTCGCTCCAGTCCCGCGTGGGCGCTACGGCCGTCACGAGCAGCCGCCCCCCTCCGTGGCGCACCTCATGCAGGAATGGAAAGCCGTTCGAGAGCTCAATGAGGGTTTGTCCCGACTGCCCCGACGGGCGAAAATTCATGACGTAGTGGATGTCCGGCTGCTCCACCGAGGCGTCCTCGCGGCGACGCTCCTGACTGAACACGCCCTCGAAGAGCGGGTGTGCGAGGTCGACCCGATCGAACGACGCCACCGTGCGGTCGGCCGAGAGCGCACCGCTAAAGCCCCGAAAGGACCCGGCATCGAGGGCCCCGAACAGGGCGTTGTAGTCCTCCGGACGCGCCTGGGCGTTGGGAAAGAGCAGGAGGCCCCCGCCACGGTCGACGTACCGGGTGAGGGCATCCACCTCGCCGCTCGACAGCGAGCGCGGTCCCGCGAGGAGCACCGCGTCGTACTGGCCGAGCTCCGCGGACGCCAGGGCGTTCTCCTCGATCGCCGTGGTACGGAAGGCGATCCGGCTCTCGATCATCTCGGACGAGAGGGCGAGGTCCAGGTATTTCGTTCGCTGTCCCTCGCCGCGCACCAGGAGGACGCGCCGCTCCTCCGGCACGTGCAGCGTGAAATGGTGGCGATCGTCGACCGGAACGTCGTCGTCTTCCGTCACGACGGCTCCGTCCAGCCAGCCTCGCGTCTGGGGCGTCGCCGTAAAGGAGACCGTCGTCTCCAGCCCCGGCTCCAGCGTCGCCGTGGCCTGCGCCACGCGGTCGCCCGCCAGGTATACGCTGGACACGTAGTCGTCGAGCGGTTCGGGGCCGTGATTGACGAGCGTAGCCTCCAGCTGCACCGGCTGGTCGACTTCCGCGATGCGGCTGGTCACCGTCACGTCCGTGATGGCGACATTGGACTGCGTCCGCGTCTTCACCGGCAGCAGCTGCACCGAAACCCCGTCCGGCACCTTCGTTGCGACCGAGTCGCCCAGCGTGCTCGCCTGCAGGTCGCTCATCACGTACACCACCGTCCGCGGCGTATCCGACTGGCCGGCCGCCTCCACGATGGCCCGCGAGAGAGCGCTCGCTCCCGCCCGCGGCTCCAGATTGGCGAGCGCCTGCCGGACCACACCCACGTTTGAGACGGGATCGGGGCGGCTCTGGCCACCACGGGCCGTAGGCCAGAGCAGTACCTCGTCGCCCTCCTCCACCGTCTCCAGCACGCCCTCCGCCGTCCGCGTCGCCTGGTCAAAGTATGACCCGCCCTCCCCGTTCGCCGTCATCGAGAGGGAGTTGTCGACGACGAGCGCGTGGGTGGTGGGCACCGACGCGCCCATGCCGCCGAGATCGCTCGTGAGCGTGGGCTGGGCAAACGCCAGCACGAGGCAGGCGATGGCCAGCATCCGGAGGAGCAGGAGCAGCCACTCCTTGATGCGCACGCGCTGCACTGTCGACTCCTGCAGCTCCTTCACGAAGTCCAGCGAGCTAAACTCGACCGTGCGCGGCTGGCGCAAGTTGAAGAAGTGCAGAAACAGCGGGACGGCAACGGCCGCCAGGGCCAGCAGGGCGGCGGGATTCAAAAACGACAAGGCGCGGGCAGAATCGCGATCCGGAGACCAGTGCGCTCGATGCTACCGCATGGATCGGCACCGCGTTCCTCTGTTCCGAATCCTCGCCGGGAGCCCCGACGAAATGAGCCCCTCCCCTACTACGGCAGGAGCACCGCGTCGATGCCGTGGATGACGCCATTGTCTACCTCCACATCCGGAATCGTCACGCTGGCGTCCTCATCGTTAGGGTTGATCGTTACCGCATCCCCGCTCCGCACGACGGTCACGTCCGATCCCTCGAGCGTAGGCACATCGGTTTCTGACTCAGGGACGTCGGCCGCGAGGAAGACGCTGTCGAGAACGTGGTACTGCAAGATCTCGTCGGCGTCGGACGGAATCTCGTCGCTCTCAATCTCGCCACTATCGTCGCCGTCGTAGGCGTCGAGGAGGGATTCGTTCGTCGGTGCAAAGATGGTTCGTCCATCGTTGGCCCCTGGACCCCGCAGGGCCCCCGCGAGGTCCGCCTCCCTCACCAGTTGCGCGAAGATCGTAAACCGGGGCGTAAGCGTCGCCCGATCCACGGCGTCGACGAGCAGATTGTCAATGACGTGCACAATTCCGTTCGAGGCCTCTGCATCGGCGTTTGTGACCGATGCCCGGTTCACCGTTACCCCTTCGTCCACTCCAATGGTGAGATCATCCCCAGCGAGGGGGGTCACCGTCTGCCCATCGCTGAGCTGGCCAGAGGTTACCTCTCCGTCTACGACGTGATGCTGAACGACCTCAGTGATGACCTTCCGGTTGAGCGACGGATCAATGGCCGGAGAGAAGGCGTCGTCGGTGGGCGCGAAGACCGTGAAGGGACCATCGTTTTCCAGCGTACCCGCGAGTCCCGCCTCTTGCACCGCCCCTTCGAGCGAACTGAAGGCCGACACTTCCGCGACGTATTCCGCAATCGTGGGTGTTTGCGGGTTCGCATCGCCGAGATCGTCGTCCGTAAAGGCGTCGCAGCCGGTCGCTACGAGGGCGAACACCAGAAGGCCGATGCCGAGACGGCTCCAGCGGCGGAGTGCAGTAGCGAAATCTGTCATTGTCGAGAAGTAGGTCTCAATTCGAAAGCAGGTGGGGGAGTCGATCAGAATCGGTCGCCGTGAGGCAGAGGGCAGAGCCACCCCCTGCCCCCAGCGGGAGAGCCCTACAGCGTGATGGTAAGCCGCGAGTAAACGAAGCGGCCGTTAAATCCGATTGGTGAAGATCGGGGATAGGGAAGGATCACGTCGAAGGGATCATCCACCGTGGGCACGCGGTCCGGGTAATTGTCGAACAGGTTCCGGGCCCCCACGGCAATGTTCACCTGATCGTCGAACGCATTATACCCGATTTCCCCCCCGACGGTGACCTCCGGATTGAGCGTGTACTCGTCCGTCGATTCCGGCGTGTCGTCGGGGATAAGCACCTCTCCGTAGCGCGCCGTTCGGAGCGAGAGATTCACCGACCCCGCCTGCAGAGAGGCCGAGAGCTTGGCCGTCGTTGTCGGGATGCTCTCTTCCTCAAGCTCCAGGCGTTCCTCGCGCCCGAGGATTTGTTCTTCAAACTCCTCGCTGAGGGCCGGCGGCTGACGCGGTCCTCCGGTGATTTCATTCTCCGTCCAGTTGAACGCACCGCGGAGCTGAAGCTGAACGCCATCGGTGAGGAGCAGGGCGTACTTCGCCGTCACGTCAATCCCTCGCGTCTTCGTGTCAATGGCGTTGGTAAAGACACTCGCCGTTTCGGCGCCGGTACCCTCCAGAATCTGCTCGATGTTTTGCTGCGCCTCGTCGCTCAGGTCCGGCGAGCTTCCAATGTCCCCAGACAGGATGATCCGGTCGTCGATCTGGATATTGAAGTAATCGGCCGAAATCTGAAAGCGCTCGACGGGATTAAGGATCACTCCACCGCTGAGATTGAGCGACATCTCCTCCTGCAGGTCCGGGACCTCCAGGGCGTTCCCCACGTCGCTATTTACCGGAAAGATCCCGGTCTGAAACGGCTGATTGTCAATGAAGGTCGTCGAGACCTTCGAGAAGAACTTCTGCGCCTGGTTCGGGGCCCGGTAGCCGGTCTGGGCGGTTCCGCGCAGCGTGATCTGCTCGACCGGTTCGAAGCGCAGGGCGAACTTTCCGTTGACCGTGGAGCCAAAGTCGCTGTAGTTCTCGTACCGCACTGCCGCGTTTACCAGGAGCGGATCGACGACGTCGGTCTCAAGATCGAGGTAGGCTCCCACATTGGTCCGGGTCTCGTCGACCTCCTGTGAAGGCCGGAAACCCGGAAAGACCTGGGCGCCGGGCGCGGGCGTACCGCCGTTCTGGTTGATCTCCCACGGGGCATCCTCGAAGCCGGCGTACGAGATCTCTTCGCCCGCCTCGATTTCGTAGGTGTCCGCCCGTAGGATGGCCCCGGCTGCTACGTTGAGCGGGGACGCGAAGCCGACGTCGTAAGTTCGGTCCACGTCCAACTGAACGTGCGACTGCGCGAGGCGGACCGTGCCCGCGTAGAAGTTCTTCTGGTTTCCGGACAGGGTGGGCCCGTAGCTCGCGTTCAGCGAATTGGTGATGTTGTACTGGAAGTCGTTGACGCCCCGCTGAAGGTTCAGGTCGTAGTTCCACTCCCCGAACATGCCGCGGAGACCCGCAGAGATCGAGTAGTCATTGATGGGGTTCTCGAAGTTGGGTAGGAAGCCTTCCGGATAGATTTGCTGCCAGTTGCCGCCGTCTACGTCGTGGCGATAGAAGCCTTGCCCTTTGCCTTTCCGATAGCTGTATCCGCCAAACGCGTAGGCCTCAGTGGGCTGGTCAGCGTTGACATTGGCCACCGGGTACGCTCCGTTGAACCAGAGGAGGACATTCTCGGAGCGTCCGTCGCCCCAATGGAAGTTGGGTTGTTCGACGGTCCGGTTCTTCTCGGTGACCTCGTAGAAGCCGTCCCCGTCGGCGTCATCCACTACGTCCTGCGTGCCAGTGAAGGGCCACGGAAAGCCAAAGTCTGGATTGGTCCCCGAAGGCCCAGCGCGGTTGGTGGGCGTACGCAGTCGATACTCCCCAAAGAAGTTGAGAAATCCGCCGTTTTCTCCTAATGCCACGCCGAAGGAGGGGCGGACGCTGTACGTGGTACCGTCGTTCGGGTACGGGCCGGTGATGTAGCCCCCCAGTCGGGTTTCGACGGTCGGATCGATCGGCTCATTTTTCAGACGGATATTGACAACGCCGGCAATCGCGTCGGAACCGTACTGCGAGGAGGCCCCATCCCGCAGCACCTCCATCCGCTTGATGGCGTTGGCCGGAAGCGCGTTGAGATCCACCGGGCTCGATCCGCCCTGCACGCCGGACCCGAGCCGATTCACAAGGGCCGTCTTGTGCCGGCGCTTGCCGTTGACGAGCGTGAGCGTTTGGTCGGGGCTTAGGCCCCGCATGGTGAAAGAGCGGAGTGCGTCCATGCCGTCGGACAGCGTATTCTGCGGGAAGTTGACCGACGGAGCAATCTGCTTCAGGATGCGGCCGGTCTCGAAGGCCCCCGCAAGCTGGATTTCCTCGGTCCCGTAGACGTCGACTGGGACCGCCAGGTCCTCCGCAGCAACGTTCCGGGCCCGCGAGCCGACGGTTACCGTGACGCCTTCTCCCTGGAGCGGCGCCCGCTCCATCGAAAAGATGCGGGTGACCTCCGCGCCGGGCTCGAGGGTGACCTCCTGCTCGATCGTCTCGTAGCCGACGAACGTTACCCGGACCTCGTACGTCCCCGGCGCAATGTCGTCGATTGTGTAGGAGCCGTCGGGGCCGGCCGCCGTGCCAAAGTCGGTGTCCGCTAGGACAACATTGGCGCCCGGCAGGGGACTGCCCTCCGCATCCTCAATGCTCCCGGTGAGAGTCGCGGTCTGCTGAGCAACCACCGCCCCCGCAGCGATGAAGGCCCACGCAAGGCTGGCCAGTACAATTGTGGAGAGGGAGCGGAGCGTCATGGGGTGGGGAGGGTTGACTTCGAGAGAAACCGGAGGTGTTCAGTAACGGTCGCTTCTGGCAGTGTGGTGAGGAGGGAGGCGCTGAAGACAACCAAGGGCAATCGCATGTTACGCAAATTGCGACGGTCGACGGCAAGAGCGCTCTTCCGAACCCATGCCTGCGCCGTGTAAAGCGGGACGCGCCGGCCGTCTCGACCCGATGAATTTTAAGGTGCAATCGCTCAGGCGGCAACCAGAGCAAGCTCTATTATAAGCCCGGCGAAGACTATTTTCAATGCGTTGGAACCGCTTCCTCCCTGATTCGGAAGCGTCCCTCCACTACGACGTGTAAAAATTCAGGGACGAGGGAGGCCTCCTTCTCCCCCAACATGATGTAACGTCTGGGGCCCGGTTGCACATCAGCGTTTTCCAGCTCCCGATGCTCCCCGCGTCCTCCGTCTCCGCCCTCCGTCGACTCCGTACCGCCCTCGACGACCGGGACCTCCCGGATTCGTTTCGTGGATCATCTTCCGGACGTTGCTCCCCCATAGCGGTACGTCCACGCTTCCCGCCACGCCCAAACGCCCACACGCAAACACGCCCACACGCAGAATCACCGCTTCATCGCCAGGGTCACGCCGTCGGCCAGGGGGAGCATGCTGAGGTCGACCCGCTCATCGTCATGGAGCTTTTCGTTAAGGCGCTGGATCGCCCGCACACTCTCGTCCTCCACATCGGAATCCGTCACCCGGCCGCCGCGAAACATGTTGTCTAGCGCGATGACGCCTCCCGGTCGCAGCAGCTCCAGCGACTGCTCGTAGTGAGTGTCGTACGTCTCCTTGTCCGCGTCGATGAAGGAGAAGTCGAACGTGCCGGCCTGGCCGTCCTCGAGCAACGTCGAGAGGGTCTCCTCCGCCGGGGCGATGCGGAGATCGATGCGATCGGCCACGCCCGCGTCCGCCCAGTAGCGGCGCGCCACCTGGGTATAGTCCTCGCTCACGTCGCAGGCCACGAGCGTACCCGTTTCCGGAAGCTCCTGCGCCACGGCAAGCGCACTGTAGCCGGTAAATACGCCGATTTCGAGGGTGCGACGGGCCCCAATCAGGCGGACGAGAAACTGGAGGAACTGCCCCTGCTCCGGGGCGATCTGCATCTTGGAGTTCGGGTACTCGGCCGTCTCTGCCCGGAGGCGCTGCATCACGTCCGGCTCGCGGAGCGACACGGACAGCAGGTACTCGTGGAGCTCGTCCGGCAGGCCGATGGACTGATTGGACATTGTTTGGTATTGCGATTGCGTCAGAACATAGAACGCTCGCACCTGGCCCCGTCGCCTTCGGCGATCAACTGCGGACCCACGTGGCCCCGAGCCCTGCGGCAAGACCGTGCAACGTTCTAACGCATAACGCGGAAACGTTCCGACGCAACACCCCGAACGTTTTGCAGGATGGCAAGTACAGAGCCACGGACCGGCTTGGGGCCGCATCGGTACGGATCGACGGCTCCTGCTCGCTTCCGTGGCGCCACGTTCTTCCGCTCCGCATTCCGGCATTCTCCATTCTGCACGTCTCCTCGCCGATGAGCGATCCCCAGATCCTCTGGGTCGACGACGAGATCGACCTGCTCCGCTCCCACGTCATGTTTTTGGAGGACAAGGACTACGAGGTCCAAACCGTGGCGAATGGAGCCGACGCGGTGGATCGGGTGCAGCAGCAGCCGTTCGACGTGGTGCTGCTCGACGAGCAGATGCCGGGCATGGAGGGCCTGGAAACGCTCGACGCCATCAAGGAAGAGCGGCCCGAGGTGCCGGTGGTGCTGGTGACGAAGAGTGAGGAGGAGGACCTGATGGAGGCCGCCCTCGGCAACCAGATCAGCGACTACCTGACCAAGCCCGTCAACCCCAGCCAGATCCTGCTCACCTGCAAGCGCCTGCTGGAGCAGTCCCGGATCCGACAAGAGACCCTCTCGCAGCAGTACCTACAGTCGTTCAACCAGATCTCGCAGCGCCTCCGCGGCTCCCTCTCTCCCAACGAGTGGGTCGACCTTTACCAAACGCTTGTTGAGTACGACCTGGAGCTGACGGACGACGAAAACGCCCGGCAGGTTTTTCAGGACCAGTTCGAGGAGGCCGACCGCGAGTTTGGAACCTTCATCGAGGCCCATTATCCAGACTGGATTGCCCGCGTCGACGAGTCGCCCGGGGAGGACCGCCCCGCACTCTCCCACGAGATTGTGCCTGAATTTGTCCTTCCGGAGACGGACGGCGACCCGGTCGTGTTTTTCGTGATTGACTGCCTGCGGTACGACCAGTGGCTGGAGCTGGCCGAGCTGCTGCGGCCGCACTACGCCGTCGACACGGACTTTTACATGAGCATCCTGCCCACGGCCACCCCCTACTCTCGCAACGCCATCTTCAGCGGCATGCTGCCGGTGGACCTCGTGGACCGCTTCCCGAAGGCGTGGCAGTCCAACGAGGAGAGCGAGCACAGCCGCAATCAGTATGAGGAGGCGCTGCTCCACCACCAGCTCGACCAGCACCACCGCGGCGACCTGAGCGTGCGTTACGACAAGCTCATTACGGCCGAGGATGGGCAGCAGCTCGCCCAGGACGCGGCCAATCTCACACAGCACGACCTGAGCGCCGTCGTCGTCAACTTCATCGACATCCTGGCCCACAGCCGCTCCGAGTCGGATGTTCTCCAGGAGCTCGCACCCGACGAGGAGGCCTATCGGGCGCTCACCCGCACCTGGTTCGAACACTCCTGGCTCTACGACATGCTGCGGGCCCTCACCGACACCGACTGCACCGTCGTCCTCACCACCGACCACGGCGCGATCCGCAGCCTGCGCTCCACCAAAGTCATCGGCGACCGCGAGACCTCCACGGCCCTGCGCTACAAATACGGGAGCAACCTGAAGTGCGACGAGGACGACGCCATTCTGGTGCGCGAGCCGGAGCACTTTGGGCTTCCCAGCTACGGCATGAACACGAACTACCTCCTCGCCAAAGAGGACTATTACTTCGTGTACCCCACCGACTTTCACCACTACGAGAAGCTCTACCGCGACACGCTGCAGCACGGCGGGGCGTCGATGGAGGAGATGATCCTACCGGTGGCGACACTTAGACCGAAGGGGTAGGGCTGGAACGTCCGTGCTGCTACCGTATCCCCCTTCGTTCCCAAAGCGCTCCGCCTGAATCCGACGAGCGTGATGCGTGATTCGTAAAACGTGAACGAGCAAGAAACTCACGCATCACGTGTCACGCATCACGTGTCTCCGATCCGCTCATGGCTCCGCCGACGACCAACGCAATACAGAAACTGCTCCCTCGTGTCACATCGTCGACGACGGAAACGATGGACCTGGGCGCTAGGGTCGCGGAGCGGCTCGGCCCCGGCGCCGTTCTCGCGCTGTGCGGGGCGCTCGGCACGGGAAAAACGCACTTCGTGAAAGGGGTGGCTCAGAAACTCGGCATTCCCCCCGCCGAGGTGCGCAGCCCCACCTTCACCATTCTCTCCGTGTACGACGAGGGCGAACGACCGCTCTACCACTTCGACGCCTACCGCGTGCAGAACCCCGACGAGTTCGTGGAGTTGGGCTTCGAGGAGTACGCCCACGGCGACGGCCTCACGTGCATCGAATGGGCCGACCGCGTCACTGACCTGCTTCCGGCCAACGCGATCCACCTCCAGTTCCACCACGTCGCCCCCTCGAAACGCCGCGTCACGCTCGGCGCCCCGAACGACGCCTCTGGCAGTGAAAACGTGTAGCCTCGGCACCGAGGCCCATTCCAGCTCACCGTCCAAACCTTTAACCTTCCAACGTTCAACCTTCCCCCCTTCAACCTTCCACCTCTTCGACCTCAACCGAGACCGCGCATGCCGCAGGATGCCCTCAGCCTCCTTCTCGATCGCCCCCAGTACGCCAACGTGGCCGACGACGCGTACGCCCCGGGACTGGACCGGATGGAGACGCTCGTCGACGCGCTGGGCAACCCCCACGAGGCGCTGCGGGCCGTGCACGTGGCCGGCACGAACGGCAAGGGCTCGACGGCGGCCATGATCGCCGCCATCGCCACCGCGGCGGGCCTGCGGACCGGGCTCCACACCTCGCCCCACCTCACGCACGTCACTCAGCGGATGCGGATCGACGGCGTGCCCGCCCCCACCGACTGGCTCGCCGACACGCTCGACGCCCACCGCGCCCTCATCGAAGAGGTGCAGCCCAGCTTCTTCGAGCTCACCGTCGCCCTCACCTTCCGCTACTTCGCCGAACAGGACGTGGACCTCGCCGTGATCGAGGTGGGACTAGGCGGGCGGCTCGACTCGACGAACGTGCTCCACCCAGCCCTGTCGACCATCACGCACATCGACCTCGACCACACCGACATCTTGGGCAACACCCTCGGCGCCATCGCCCGCGAGAAGGCCGGGATCATTGAGCCGCAGACCCCGGTCCTCAGCGCCGTGACGAAGGACGAGGCGCAGGCCGCCATCGCGAAGGTGGCCACCGCGCAGAAGGCCCCGCTTCATCGACTCGACGACGAGACGAGTTGGACCACGCATCGATCCGACCTTACCGGCAGCGTGGTCAGCCTCTCTACGCCCGCCCGTCGCTACGACCGCCTCTCGGTGTCGCTCCCGGGTCGCCACCAGCAGCGAAACGCCGCCCTGGCCGTGCGAGCCGCCGAACTTACGGTTCTCAAAGATGCGAGCGACGAGGCCGCCGACGCAGCGGTCCGGGACGGCCTCGGCGACGTGCGGGGCCACACGGGGTTCCACGGGCGGGTGGAGGTGCTACAGGACGAGCCCTTGATCGTCGTCGACGTGGCCCACAATCCGCCCGGCGTGCGGGCCGCGCTCGATGCCATGGCTCCAGTTGTGCACGAGCGGGACGGCACGCTGCACGTGTGCCTCAACGCGGTCGAGGGCAAGGGCCTGCCGGAGATCGCCGAGATGCTCGCCGCGCATGATGCGCAGGTGACGCCCTTCCCGATGGACACGAAGCGCGCCCTCCCGCCCGACGAGATCGGTGCGACGCTCCGCGCCTACGGGGCCTCCATCCATGCGCCCCAGTCGCTCACCGACACACTCGACACGTTCCGGCGCACCGCCGCTCCCGAAGACGGTCTCCTCTGCGTCGGGACGCACAAGGTGATGGAGGTACTTCCGGCCGAGTTCCGCGGTTCGCAGTAGTCCCCCGCGGGCCCATCGCGCCGGAGAGTAGCGCAGAACGCGCACTCGGAGGCGACTCGTTCGCCCAGCGCGTTGATGGGGTCGACCTGGTCGTGATGCTCGTCGACCTTCTTGGAACCCCGCAAGTGGCCCTTCACCGCCACCGTCAGGTCGTCACGGTTCTTGATCACACATGCGCCTGCGCATCCTCAGTGACCTGCACATTCGGGATCACGGTCTGCCCGATCTGTGCCAGACGGAGGCCGATCCCCCTGCCGACGTCGTCGTCCTCGCGGGAGATATTCATCGGGGCCTCGATTCAGTTCGGTGGATGCGGTCGGCCTTTCCGGAACGCCCCGTCGTGTGCGTGATCGGCAATCATGAGTACTACGACGGCTACCTGGACGCGACCCGCTACGCCCTCCGACGGGCCGACGACAGGGATCCCGAGGGCGAATCTGGACGCGCGGTGTCGGGGGGCATTTACGTTCTCGAACGGGACCAGGTCATCATCGGGGACCTCCGGATTCTGGGATGCACCTTCTGGACCGACTTCGAGCTCTTTGAGGGACGGCGGGCAAGCGCGGTGCGCGCCTGCCGGGCCAATGTGGATGATTTTCGGCGCATCCATTTGCTGCGGGCGCGTCGGCCTCTCCGCCCCCGCGACGTAGCCCGTTCTCACCAGACGTCGGTCCGGTGGCTGCGGCGGAAACTGGCAGAGACGCCGCCCGCGGGAGTGCGAACCACAGTCGTGCTCACGCACCACGCCCCGTCGCCCCGATCCGTCGACCCGCGGTATGCGAACAGCCTCACCAGTGCCGCCTTCGTGGCCCGTCGGGAGCGACTCGTCGAAGCGTCCGGGGCGGCGCTCTGGGTCCACGGTCACGTCCACGCCTCGTTCGACTACAGCCTCGGCGACACGCGCGTGCTGTCCAATCCCCGCGGGCACGGCGACGAGAACCCTGACTTCCGGGCTGGGCTGGTGGTGGACGTGTAGGGGCCAGCGCGGATCATCTCCGCGGAGCCGTGTCGGCCGGGGGGAGTATCCTCGAAGCGACGGGCGGCACTGCCCGTCGGAATACGCGCCCAGACGCAATCTCTACAGTTGTTCTCTACAGTTGTTACGTTCCTTCTATTCCTCAAACGTAGCGGAAAATACAGGAGATTGCTTCTGCCTCATCCGTAGGGGGTTATCCATCATGCAGCAGGCACCCACGACGCACTCTGTTCATGGATACCTCCCCGACCCCCGAGACCGTATCTACGAGCGTGCTCATCATCGGGGCCGGCGGCGCTGGGCTCCGCACCAGCATTAAGCTGGCCAAACACGACATTGATTGTGATGACGACCGGGGCGGTTGGGACTCAGTAAAGAGGCACCAGCCTTCAGGCATCGTCCCGCTCCGCAGTCCGCAGACTACTTCCACTCTGAAAGTACTTCCTCGCGGTGCTCAGGGCGCTCCCTCCGGTCGGGGCGCGAAAATCAATCAAACTCGGTCGCGTTGCTCCCTCGGACACGATCGATTTTGGTCGCTTCGCGTCCGCCGCCGCCCGGGTGCCTGACTCTTCAAAGCCGGGATGGCTCGGGTCCGGTGGCTTGTGCCTGGTGCATGCAAACGGTGCAGCGTCCTGCGGACAATCCCACCATTCCACAGTTTCTATCCGACACACCACCTGTTCCGATGACCACACCCCCTGAATCCCTCGCCGATGTGTCTCATGTCGACTGCACAGACAAGATCGCCCTCGTGACCGGCTCGACCCGCGGAATTGGCCGCGCCGTGGCTCAGGCGCTCGGGCGGCTCGGGGCCGATGTCATCGTGCACGGCCGCGACCGGGACGCCGGCGAAGAGATAGCACAGTCGATTCGAAGCGACGACGCCGAAGCGATCGTCCGGACGGCGGATTTCGCCGATCCCGCCGAGGTGCGCGACCTGGCGCACTCGGTCCGGTCGCAGACCGACGGGCTCGACCTGCTGCTCAACAATGCTGGCGGGCTGTTCAGCGAGGGCCGCCTCGTCGGAGACGGCATCGAGCGCACGTTCCACGTCAACCACCTCGCCCCCTACCTGCTGACCGCCGAGTTGCTCGGTCACCTGCGAGAGGGTGCCCGCGTCGTCACTACGGCCTCGGACGCCCACCGCGGGGCACAACTCGACCTGGAGCGCCCGCTCACCACCGACGGGTACTCCGGAATGGGGGCCTATTCGCACTCCAAGCTCGCAAACATCCTGTTTGCCTCGGAGCTGGCCCGTCGTCTGGAGGCGGCCGGACAATCCGTCGTGTCCAACAGCGTGCACCCTGGGTTTGTCCCGGGGAGCCAGTTTGGGCGGTTCCTGCCCGGTCCGCTTACGGGCCTCTTCCGGATGCTGGGCGTGGTTCCGGGAACGTCCTCGGTGGCCGACGGGGCCGCCGAGCTGTTGCACGTAGCAGTCTCCCCGAGCACCGCGGACGTGTCGGGACGATACTTCTCGGGACAGGCGCCCACGACGCCTACCGCCGCCGCCCGCGATCGGGACGCCGCCGCCCGCCTCTGGCGCCGAAGCGCAGAGATGCTGGGCATCGAGGAGCCTCTGGCTGACCCCGAGGCTCCGGCAGAACAGCAGAGGTCGACGTCGTAGTCTCGGTGCCGGAGGGTGTGACGAGGGCCTTCACCCGTGGACCGTGCCGTGGCCTCGCCTCCGGCTACCCGTACTGGCGGACGGATTGCTTTTCTTCCATGTATTCGATCAGCCGAAGGGCCTTCGACTTGGCGGCCTCCGAGATCTGTCGCATGCAGTCACGCATCGAGATGATGCCGCTGAGCTGCCCGTAGTCCGAGTTTGCATCCTGGACGCCGAAGGGATGGGCGCTGCCCGGCGCCGACGACCCGGAGCAGCTCGACGCCTTCGTAGAGGCCTATGATGGGCAGGGGCCGACCGATGCGGACGTGGCGGGCAGTGCTGACTCGTCCGTCCTCGCGACTGCCTCCGAGGCGGAGGGCTCGCCTTGAACGGCAGTCTCGCCGCCTCCGAACGAGGATCAATCGACGGGCGGATGCGGCGGGTTCGAGAGGCGAATGAGGACGAGGCGGAGAAGCATCGTCAGCACCGCCAGTACCCCGACCACCGTCCCGACCGTCCAGCTGAAGATCCACGTCAGGAGGCCGAACAGCGCCGCCCACCAGGGAGCCAGGCAAAACATCCCGACGGCAAACTTGAGCGAGGCCGTGAAGGGCGGCTCGTCCACACAGCGCATCAGCGCGTTCGCGAGCCAGAGCGGCCCGGCGTTCAAAACGCTGATTCCGTCGGCCAGCGTCCCCAGCCACGGTCGGTGATCGCCCTTCGGAGCTAGGCTGTCCGGGGCCTGAAGGGCCTGCTTCATCTCTGGAAACGACAGGTATTCGTTCTCCCGGTTAATGCGGTCGACCCGATCGGGGTACTCGTCGGTCTTCTCGGGGACCAGCATGCAGTCTTTCATCGCCGCCGCTAGGTCGTCGCGGAGCTCGTTTACGCACGTGGCCTCGTCCTCCCGGTATCGGTCCATGTACTCGGGGGCGCGGAGGGGCTCGCCGACGACGATCGAGACCTTGAAGCCGGGCCAGCAGAGGTGGTAGTAGTTGATGCCGACGGGGACGAGCTGAACGGGCCGGTCGGTCTCCCGCTGGGTTTCGAGGGCCAGCCGGGCGCTCCCCCGACTCAACGGCCGCAGGTAGTAGGTATGGGCGTGCTCCGTCTCGGAGAACATGAGGAGGGAGCGGCCCTGACGGAGCTGGTCCCGCTGCTCGGCGAGGATGTCTTTGGTGCGGGACAGCTTGTCGAATCCGTCTCGTCGCCGGTAGATGGGCGCCAT
Source organism: Bacteroidetes bacterium QS_3_64_15 (assembly GCA_003022565.1). Classification (GTDB taxonomy): domain Bacteria; phylum Bacteroidota; class Rhodothermia; order Rhodothermales; family Salinibacteraceae; genus Salinibacter. The sequence continues at coordinate 24,014 of PXTN01000128.1, forward strand.
GCGAAGGGCCTCCAGAAACCAGTCGAACGGCGTCCCGAAGACGGCCGCTCGGCTCGGGATGGTGAGCTTGACTGGGGCCGTCCTCCCCACGAGCAGGGCATCCAGGAAGGCATTCTGGTGGTTGGGCGACAGGATGCAGGGCGCGTCCCAGTCCACCCGATCCAGCCCGCGCACCTCGATGCGACTGAACGTGACCCAGCTCGTCGCGCGGACGAGTCCCGCAACCAGGTGGTAGAAGAGATTCTTCATAGCATCGGACCGACGTGCAACGATGACGATCCGGATCGTTCTGGGAGGCGTCCCCAGAGATCCTGCGGGCATTATGATAACGGCGATCCCGAACGAAATACGGCCGCGACGACGAATCCTGGACGGTCCACCTGCATTTCCTGCAGGCATGGTTCGCCCTTCCTGAGCGCGCCGGACCTCAGCGACGATCCCCGGTTTGCTTCGCCGTCAGGACCGAACGGGGCCGGCGGAAGGCGAATTCGTGAATACGGGGCCGGAACGAGGCCCGCAGGAAACCGGGCGCGGACTGACGGGTGCACCCTTGTACATTTGTTGCGTCATCCACGCAGTGTCGCCCGACCGAGTAGGAAGTCTCGCCTCGTTGCCGGTTCGCCACTCAGAGGTGAGGCATCTCCAACACAGAACGGATACACCTACATGCAAAAGGGTAAGCTTAAGTTTTTCGATACCTCCCGCGGATTCGGCTTCATCGAGCCCATCGACGGGAGCGAGGACGTTTTTCTCCACGCAAACAACATCTCGGGCATGACCTCCGGCGGCGACCTGCGGGAAGGTCAGACGATTGAGTACGAGACCGAAGAGACGGAAAAGGGCCTCAGTGCCCTCAACGCCTCGCCGGCCGACGAGACCAGTAGTGCGATTTAACCGTACGCGGTGCCTCTCGGACCCCCTGAGACGCATCGCCATTCGGTGACAGAAGCGAAGGCCCGTTCCGATTCCGGAGCGGGCCTTTTCTGTTTGGGTCCCGGCACGGAGACGACTACGTGTCGGATGCTGTCGCTTCGTCCGCGTCCAGCACCTCCGCCTTCCTCCCCTCCAGGTACTCGATCGCCGCTTCCCAGTCCGCCGGCAGGTCCGGGTCTTCGAAGACGACCTCCTTGATGGCGCCCAGCGCCCGGTTTTCACGGCCTTCTAGGCGGTCCTGCATTGCCTCGAAAAGAGCACCGCGGCGGAGGGCCTCGTCCTTGATCTTCATGAGGTAGTCGAACGCCGCGTCGTGCTCGTTGGGGATCTCGCCGTCGAGGATAGCCTCGCGGATCCATGTCTTGGCGATGCCCACGGCCACGCCCTCCTCGATGTCGAGCGTCTCCATGATCTCGTAGCCGTCCACCGGCGGCTCAAAGTTGCGAAGGCGATCCTTCTCCTCCACGATCCGCATCTTCTCCTGCACTCGGTCGAACGCCTTCTGGTAGCGGCGGCGCCGGTCCGGGTTGTTCGAGGTCACGTCCGAGCGCACCAGCGTCATGAGGTCGTCGATGGCGTCGCCGGCCTCGTAGAGGAGGCGGCGCACAGCGGAGTCGGTCACCTTCTCGTCCGCCAGCGCGATGGGGCGGAGGTGAAGGCGCACGAGCGTCTGCACGTAGTCCATCCGCTCGTCGGTGGGCAGGCACCACGTGCGAAAGAGATCCGGAATCATGCGGGCGCCCACGTCCTCGTGGCCGTGGAAGGTCCAGCCCTGTTCGGGGTCGAACCGCTTGGTCTGCGGCTTGGCGATGTCGTGGAGGAGGGCCGCCCAGCGGAGCCAGCGCGTCTCTTCGGCTGGGCAGTCCGAGGTGCGCTCGGCGACGTTGTCGAGCACCTCCAGCGTGTGGTAGAAGTTGTCCTTGTGGTCGCGGCCGTTCACCACGTCGACGCCCTTGAGCCGCTGCAGTTCGGGCATGACGTGCTCCAGCACACCGGACGCCTCCAGAATTTTGAAGCCGATGGACGGCGTATCGGCCTCCAGAATCTTGTGGACCTCCTCCGTGATGCGCTCCTGGCTCAGGATCTCGACGCGCTCGGCCTGGGTGCCCATTGCGTCGAACACGCGGTCGGACACCCGAAACTCCAACTGCGTCGCGAACCGCGCGGCCCGGATCATGCGGAGGGGGTCGTCCTCGAACGTCTCCTCCGGGTCCAGCGGGGTGTCGATCGTCCGCCGCTCCAGGTCGCGACGCCCGTCGAATGGATCGATGAGGACGCCGAACCGGTCGGGCGTGAGGGGGATCGCCATCGCGTTGACCGTAAAGTCGCGGCGGTACTGGTCGTCCTCCAGCGTCCCGGCCTCCACCTCCGGCTTGCGCGAGTGGGACTGGTAGCTTTCTTTGCGGGCGGCGACGAACTCCAGCACGAGTGTGTCGTCCGTGTGGTCTTCGGGAAAGACCTCCTCGATCGGAATCCGAATGGCGGCGGTGCCGAACTTGGGGTAGACGTGCGCGGTGCGGCCACCCAGCTCCTCACCCGCCGCCTCGGCCAGCTCGATGCCGGTGCCCGCGCCCACGGTGACGAAGTCGAGGTCGGTGGTGGACCGGCCCAGGAGCACGTCGCGCACCATGCCGCCCACGGCGTACGCCTCGATGCTCTCCCGTTCCGCCACGCGCCCAATGGTGCGCAGGATCGGCTCGTAGGGCACCTCCCGCAATCGGTCGGCCAGGTTGTCAATGTCCTGGTAGGAGCGGACCTCCGTCATTGTCGGGGGGACTGGTGAACACCGTCTCGCGGTGTGTACAGACGGTGCGAGGTCCCAGTTCGTTCGGTGAGCACGCTCTTTTCGCTGGCAATTTGATGGAGGTGGCCTGTGCCTGTCCTCGGTGGGGGACGGCTTGTCGAGGAGTCTACTGATCCTCAAGGTGCTCACGAATGCGGTCTACCAGTCCCTACACACGATCGATGGCGTTCCGGACGTCCTGGCGAGTGATCTGAGCGTCTCGTGCAATGGGATAGCGCTCGATGAGATAGAACGCAGAAATCCGCTGGCAGATCGAGCGGTACGACCCAAGATCCGGATCGTAGGACACTGCGTCGTCGAGTAGCGCGTCGAGGCCGTGGATGCGACGGAATTCCATTCGTGCGCCAGGAGGAAGCCTTTCAAAAACTTCTCCACGGCCTGCTGGAGGCAAAAGTCCGCGAGTTCGGGATCCTCATTCCACAGTCGGTGGGCACGTTCCCAGTCTTTTTCCGCGATATCGACCCAGTCAGAAGGGGACTCTGCCTCTTCACGACTCATAGAGGATCTCGCCCTGATCGAGGATGGTGTGGAGGAAGGCGTCCCCGGATTCGATTCGGGTCTCGACCTCGGTCGGGGTGAGCACGATCGTCTCAACGGGGATCGAGAAATGCAGTCCCGTGAGAAGCCGTTGCACCGTGGTCCAGCGGTCCAGGAAGCGCTCGGATGTGTCCTTCACGATGAGAAAGTCGATGTCGCTGTCGGCGTCGGCTGTCCCGGCGGCGTCGGACCCGAAGAGCACAATCCGTTCCGGCGCGTACTCGTCTGCGAGGCGCTGCACCATGCGGTCGAGGACCGGACGTATGGAGGCACGGGGGTTCATGGCACGGGGGTCTGAGATGCGAGTCAAATCCTTCCACGTGCGTCCACGGGTAGCGTTTCTCGCACCGCAGTCCCGTCGACGAGGTACATCTCGTCCTGGGTGTGAACGGTCACGCAGGCGTGGTTGGGCATGATGCGGAGTCGATCGCCCACCGTCAGGTCCGTATCGCCGGACACCGACAGCCACCCGTGCTCCTCGGACAGGTGGTCGACGCGGAAGCCCGGATGGGGCCGCATCGCCGCAGCGTCGGCCAGCACGATTCCGTACCCGTTGGTGCCGTAGCCGGTGTCCGTCGTGAACACCTTCTTCCCCGCGTCCACGAACGCGCGGGTGGTACCGTCGGGCTTCGCCTGGGTGCTGATGACCGTGGTGAGCACGGTGAGCGCGCAATCGGCAAGCGAGGCCGCGCCCAGGGCCACCTGCATCGCGTCGTGCATCACGTAGTTGCCGGGGCGAATCTCCGTGACGCGAAACCCGTTGCGTGCCGTGTTCTCGAAGGCGGCCATCGACGGCGTGGAGCCGACGCTGATCTCGAACCGGTCCGGGGTCACGCCCAGCACGTCGGCCTTGGCCAGGACAGACGCCACGGACAGCATCCGGTCGCGCTCATGCCGGGCCACGCGGCGGAGGGCTTCTTCTTCGGTCTCTCCGTCGGACGGTCCGTCGTACGCCTGCCCGGCGTGCGTGAGGAGACCCGCGAGCTGGAGGCCGGGCAGCGATGTGATCCGCTGGGCCAGTGGGACCGCAGCCTCTTTGTCCGACCAGTGCACGCCGCAGCGCCCGTGGCCCACGTCCACCTCCATCAGCACGTCCACCGGCGTCCGGGCCTCCGCGTAGACTGCCGACGCCTGCTCGGCGCCCGCCACGGTGTCGACCGTAAAGGAAATCGTTGCGTTGTCCCGTAGGATCTGCAGTCGCTCGTGCTTGTCGCGGCCCGTCACCGGATAGGCCACGCGGATGTCTTCATATCCGGCGTCGACGAACGTCTCGGCCTCCGCCACGGTGGCCACGGTGAGCCCCTCCGCGCCACGCTGTTGCTGCCGGCGGGCAATGGCCACGGACTTGTGCGTCTTGACGTGGGGGCGGAGGGCCACGTCGTTCGTGTCGGCTTGTTTCTGCATGGCCGCAAGGTTGGCCTGCAGGCGCGACTGTTCGACGAGGAGAGACGGCGTAGACAGGTCGTCGAGAGTCATGAAGCCAGGATGTGGACGGTGGAGAGGAAGCGGATTCGCGGGAAACGACGATTGACAGGTGGGTTCCGGATCCATCGAGGCAGGAACCTTTCGGGTGCCGGGCGCATCCGACAGGTCGACGCACACCACCCCATCCTCCCCGCCCGCATGCCCTCGTTTCGGTCCGTCCGACGCTTCCTTCTCCTGGCGGCACTTGTCTTCGCCATCGGAGCAGGAAGAGCCCACGCCCAGATGGAGATGCCGCCCCGCTCGCTCGGGGAGGTGATCGAGCAGGCCGAGGCGGAGGGCACGCCTATTCTGCTCGACATCTATGCGCCGTGGTGTCCGTACTGCCAGAAAATGCGGGAGACGGTCTACGCCGACTCGACAGTGCGTGCGACCCTGAATCGTCAGTTCACCTACGCCCGCCTCAACCGCGACACCACGGCGGGGGTCCACCAGTTTGACGGCCGCACGCTCTCGTCAAAGCAACTGGGCTTGGCCCTCGGGGCGCGGGGTGTGCCTACCACCGTCTTCCTGAAGGCCGACGGCACGCCCATCGCGAAACAACCCGGCTTTATCAAGCGAGACCTCTTCCTAGAGTTGATCCGATATGTCGGCTCCGGGGCGTACGAGGAGCAGAGCTTTGAGGCGTTTCGGGGGCAGGCGTCCGAGTGATTGCGGTGCGCCGGACCGCGGTCTGCGGACGGCCGTCAGCGGTCCAGGGCGAAAGCGAACCCCGACGCCGTTACTGTTTGCCCGTCGCCTCCACCCGCGCCGACTCGATCCGATCGAAGGCGCGAAGCCGGTCCACCACATCCATCCCGTCCGTCACCCGCCCGAAGGCCGTGTAGTCGCCGTCCAGGTGCGGCTGCATGCTGTGGGGGATGAAGAACTGACTGCCCTCCGTGTCCGTGCCGGCGCTGGCCATCCCAATGGTGCCGCGTCGATGGCCGATGCGGGTAGCCTCGGTACGGAGGAAGAAGCCCGGACCGCCGAAGCCATCCCGCCGCGCAAAGTCGCCCCCCTGCACCACGAAGTTGGGCACTACGCGATGGAGGGGCACCCCGTTGTATCGCCCATTCCGCGCAAACCACGTGATGGCTTGCACCGTCTGCGGCGCCTGCTCGGCGTCGAGTTTGATCGTGACTGTGCCCCGGTTCGTCTCCAGCACGAGGCGGGGGTGCGGACCCAACTTCTGGAGATAATCCCAGTCGAGCGATGGCGTCTCCGGCAGCGGTGTCGCCGCGGCCGTCACCGTCGTGTCGGTCGCTTCGGAGAGCCCCTGCGCGGCGGTCTGTCGGACAGTGGGGTGCGGGTGGTCCAGCGCGTCGCGGAGCACCGGCTCAGCCGTGGGACCGCCGAGGGTGCCGAGCGCCTCCAGCACGGCCGTCATGCCCTCCAGGTCCTCGGGCGTGGCGAGCGTGCGGTAGGCGGCGGCGAGGGTGTCCGCCGCACCCATCGGGGCGAACGCCGAGTCGGCGAGGGCGGGGGCGCCGTGGTACAGCAGGGCTGGGTCGCCGCGGCGCACGGCGGTGGATAGGCGGCGGAAGGCGGCCTCGGCCCCATTCGGTCGAGTCCGTTCCCAGCGTGCGACGACGGCCTGGACCCCGGACGCGGCCACGCGCCGGTCGTCACTGCGGAGAGCGGCCTCCAGCAGCGTATCGGCGCGGGCGGCATCGATCGGGGCGAGGGCGAGCAGGGCCGCGGCGTAGGCGACGGGCGCCCGGTCGGTTCGCCAGCGGGCGACGGTCCGCAGGACGCGACCGGACGTTCCGTTCCGCGCGAGACCGCGCAGGAGCGGGGCCGTCACGCGCCACTGGTCGGGATGGGCGTCGAGCCACGCTCCGATGGCGGAACTTCGGGCTGAGGACCAGTCCAGCCCCGCCAGCGCCTCGGCGGCGGTACGGGCCACGAGGGGATGATCGTCGTCGAGCGCACTGACCAAGGCGGCGCGGGACGTGCCGGCGGCGGAAAGATCGGCGAGCGCGCGGGCCGCCTCCACCCGCGTGCGCCAGTCGGGGGCCGCCCGGCGACTGCTTCCTCCCCGCGGTCGGGGCGCGGTTCGCAACCAGTCCGCCACGCGCGAACCGTCGGTCGAGTCGCCCGCCGTGCCCAGCGCCCGGAGCAGGTGCATGGCGGCGGGATCGTCGGACGCCAGGTCGTCGAGCACAGCGCGGATCGTGTCGGCGCGGCCCGCCGCCAAGGTGTCCACCCGCCCCAGCGCATAGGCCGCGTTGCGGCGCGTCCACGGATCCTCGGCCCGCAGGTGCTCCGTGAGCCAGTCCGTCGCCGCAGAATCAGTGATGCCGCGCATGCCGTAGCGGGCCAGAGCCAGCGCGAGCGCCGGATTGCGGTCCGCCGGGGGGCGGAGGCGAAGGAGGTCTTTCAGCGAGGCGGCGTCGCCCGTTTTGCCGAGGGCCTCAATGAGGCGACGCTGCACCCGGGCGTCACGTTCGAATCTGAGTGTTCGGAGCAGCGGTGCCTCAGGCACGCTCGACGGCGGCATCTGGCCAAGGGCGAGCGCAGCGTCGATCCGGACGAGGGGCACGCTGTCTTTGAGGCGGGACCGGAGCGCCGGCACCGCGGTCGTGTCCTGCACAGACGCAAGCGCAAAGGCGGCCCGGGCTCGCACGTCGGCGTCGGTAGCCTCAAGCATCGCTCGCAGGCTGTCACCGTCCCGATCGACCTGCGCCTCCACGACCGCCTGCAGGGCCGGCCGCGTCAACAAATCGTCGGACGGGCGCTCCGGCGCGGGCTGAGCAGAGGCGCCCCCGATGCTCCACAGAACGACGACGAAAAGCGCGAGTCGGACGCTCATGGGGTGCAGGGGCGTGAAACGGGGGAGCAATGGCCAGGAGTATCGAGCGGCGGCAGCCACGTCACCTCTCCATTACCGCTCGACGTTCCCAACTGTTGCCGAGGCTGCTCTCCCGCGTCTCCTCGACACCCTCTCCGAAAGCGTCCGGCATAGAGGATACTCCATGCGGCCCCTCGACGGTGTCCCAACAATGGATGCCGAATCCCATCCGCCCTCCCGCACATCCGTGCGCGCCCACGCCCTCTCCCCCTTTTGCCCACTCCCCCGTCCTCCGGGAACGTTCGTCCGGATCCTGAATGCAAATCGGTCCTGTCATACCGAACGCCCTTCTGCCAAGCCCTGCCCCTTGTCATGGAGCCGATTGAAGACCTCGACGTCCTCTCCGAGGAGCGTGTGCGCCAGCGCGAGGCCGACGACGCCGATGAGGACCTCGACCGCGTAAAGCACGGCTACGACGCCACGGCCGGCGACAAGCAGGTCTACATCGAGACCTACGGCTGCCAGATGAACGTCAACGACTCCGGCATCGTGGCCTCGGTGTTGAAGGAGAGCGGCTACGGCCTCACCCGGGACGAGGCCGAGGCCGACGTGGTGCTCCTCAATACGTGCGCCATCCGCGAGAACGCCGAGCAGAAGATCCGCACGCGCCTCGGCATGCTGCGGGCCGAGAAGGAACGGCGCGACGGCGAGCTCATGCTGGGCGTCCTCGGCTGCATGGCCGAGCGCCTCCGCGAGAAGCTGCTGGAGCAGGAGGACCTGGTGGACGTGGTGGTGGGTCCCGATGCCTACCGTGACCTGCCGCAGCTTCTGTACGAGGCGGACGCCACCGGACAGGCCGCCGTCAACGTGGAGCTCTCGAAGCAGGAGACGTACGCGGACATCGATCCGGTGCGCTACGACTCGAACGGCGTCAGCGCCTACGTTTCCATCATGCGCGGCTGCGACAACATGTGCACCTTCTGCGTGGTGCCCTTCACGCGGGGCCGGGAGGAGAGCCGCCTGGTCACCACCATCCTCTCCGAGGTGTCGCAGCTGGTGGAGGAGGGCTACAGGGAAGTCACGCTTCTCGGCCAGAACGTCAACTCCTATCACTACACCGACGAGAACGGGTCGTCGGTCTCCTTCGCCGAACTCGTGGATCGCGTCAGCCGCGTCTCGCCGGAGCTGCGCGTGCGCTACTCCACGAGTCACCCCAAGGACTGCACCGACGAGCTGCTGCAGGTGCACCGCGAGCGGCCCAACGTGTGCAATTACATCCACCTGCCGGTGCAGCACGGCAACACCGAGGTGCTCGACCGCATGCGCCGCACCTACACGCGAGAGGAGTACCTGGCCCTCACCGAGCGGGCGAAGGAGCTCTGCCCCGGCCTCTCCCTCTCCACCGACCTCATCGCCGGCTTCTGCGGTGAGACCGAGGCTCAGCACCGGGACACCCTCTCGCTGATGGAGGCGGTGCGCTACGACCACGCCTACATGTTCAAGTACAGTGAGCGGCCCCAGACCTACGCCGCGCGCAAGTACGAGGACGACGTGCCGGAGGACGTGAAGCAGCGCCGTCTCGAAGAGATCATTGAGCTCCAGAACCAGCACTCGAAGGAGAGCAACGAAGAAGAGATTGGGCGCGTGCACACCGTGCTCGTGGAGGGTCCCAGCAAGAAGAGCGACGAACAGCTCTTCGGCCGCACGGACACGAACAAGGGCGTCGTCTTCGACCGGGAGGACTACGAGCAGGGCGACTACGTGCGGGTGCGCGTCGAGGACTGCACCTCCAGCACGCTCTTGGGCACGGCAATCGGGAGAACGACGCTCACGGAGGCGGCGCGGACCGACCCGATTACGACCGAGGCAGTGGCGGCGTAATGGTTGCTACAAGAAACCGCCGATGCCGTGGACGTCCATCCCTACTTTGACCGGAGTCGAGATCGGCATCCGCATGTAACTGGGGAGATTGCAGAAGAACTCACCATCGAGGAACGGAACCGCCGGCTTCCTGAACGAGGTCCGCCTCTTCGGAGAGCGGATCACCCATCTGATCCGCCCCGAGCGATCTCCTCCGTCGCCGACAGCCGCTCCGAACGGGGCGCCCGGGCCTGCACGAGCAGCGCCTCGATCCGGCCGCGGTGGTCAGAGGGATTTTGGCGTGCTTCCAGGATGGCCTCGTGATCGAGGGCGTTGACGCGATCGTTCATGGCGCGGAGGGCGTCCATCGAGATGCGGAGCGCCGTCGTTACCGGCATCCGCTCGGGGTTGATGTCGAGGCCGAAGTGGCCCTGGTAGCCGTGCAGCTTCAGGAGGTAGAGAAGCGCCTCGGCCTGCTCGGGGCTGATGGCGCCGACGTTCTGGTCCTGGTCGTAGTTACCGAGCGGTTGGCTATTCCAGTGCGTATGGGCGAGGCGACCCTCCGAGAGTGGCCACGAAAAGGCGTAGGCCAGGTCCTCGTAGCCCATGTGGACGTGCCCCACCTCCGGGTTCATGCCCACGAGCGAATGGCCCTCCGCCAGCAGGTCCCGGTTTACGTCCGCCTCCAGCATCGACTCCACCTGCCGCCCCAGAAGTACGCCCTCCGGGGTCGTGGGGAAGAGGATGGTCCCGCGCGGCTCGTAGGGCTTCGGCTCAAAGGCGCGCATCTGCATGAAGTCCGCCCCGAACGACTTCTCAACCCCGTCGATGCCCGGCCACACGACACAGAAATCGGTGCCCAACTCCTTGTTGAGTTCCAGGCTGCGCTTTAGGCGCCCAATCGCTTTGTCGCGCACGGCGTCGTCCGGATTCGAGAGGGAGCCAAACTCGAAGTCCTCGTCGTAAAACAGAAGCGGGATCACTGTGACGATCCGGATTCCGGTGTCGTCCGCAAAATCCTGCCAGAGATCCAGATTCTCCTCGTTGATCTCGTTCGGGTAGTGCGCCTCCAGGCCCACGAGGCCATCGTCCCTCAGCGGCGCGGCCATCTCCAATCGCTCCTCTATCGACCGGTCGGGCTTGTACTTGTCGTGGAAGCGGCTGTCGGACGGCGTGAAGTACCAGATGCCCGCCGTAAACGTGAGGTCGAGGTCGAACGTGCGGAGGTGCTCCAGGCGTTCGTCGGGGACGTAGGGCTCGGCCTGGTCGCGGAGGTCGGGGAGGGGCATGGCGCGGAT
>PXTN01000129.1 GCA_003022565.1 Bacteroidetes bacterium QS_3_64_15
CTCAACGTCGAATGCGGCCGTCTCGGGGGTGGGCCTGGTCGTTGTGGGCATAGCTCTTTAGGTGTGGAGGGATGGATGTATGGAAGCAGAGCCGTTCCTGCTTCCATCCTTCCACACGTCCATACTTATTCGAAGTAACTGGCGAAGCGCTGTCGGATCTTGTCCCTCACGTACTCGCGGAACGGGTCGACCTTGTACGCGCTTAAGACCTCATCGCAGAAGGCCTGGAGCATCAGGATGCGGGCGCGTCGCTCCGAGAGGCCCCGGGACCGGAGGTAGAAGACGCCTTCCTCGTCCACCTGGCCGGTCGTGGCGCCGTGGCTGCACACCACGTCGTCCGCGTAGATTTCAAGCTCCGGCTTCGTGTAGATGTTTGCGTCGTTCGTCAGGACGATGGTGTCGTTCTGCTGGTAGGCGTCGATGCGCTGGGAGCCGCGGGTCACCAGCACCTTCCCGTTGAAAACGGCGGTCGACTCGTCGTTGAGGACGTGCTTGTACAGCTCGTTGCTGTTGCAGTCCGGCTGCACGTGATCCATCTGGGTGTGGTTGTCCACGTGCATGTCGTCCTTGCCGATGCAGAGGCCGTAGAGGTTCGACTCGCAGAAGGAGCCGTCCGCCTCGATATTGGCGTTGTTGCGGACCACCTCGCCGCTGAAGGTGATCGTGTTGGTTGAGCACACGCTGTCGTCCTTCTGCTGTCCGGCGCGGGTGTGCACCTGGGAGGCCGAGGGGCCCTCGTTCTGGACGAGGTAGTGCTCCAGATTGGCCCGCTCGCCGACGAAGAACTCGCTCACGGTGTTCGTGAACGTGTGGGCCTCAGTGAGGGAGTGCTGGGCCTCCACGATGCGGGCGATGGCGCCGTCCTCCACCACGAACAGGTGGCGCGGCTGGAGGAAGAGGTCTTCGGCTCCCGCCGTTACGTGGAGGAAGAAGATCGGCTTCTCCACGACGGTGCCGGAGGGGACGTACGCAAACGCGCCGTCTTGCACGAACGCCGTGTTGAGGGCCGTAAGCGCCTCATTCTCGACGTCGGCGTACTTGCCGTAATGCTGCTCCACGATGTCCGGGTGCTCGTTGCCTGCCTGGGCGAGGCTGCTCACGACGACGCCCGACGGCAGGTCGCCGAGATCGGAGAGCGACGCGTCGACGCGGCCGTTGACGAGCACGACGCGGTGGGCGTCCATGTCGTCGATCATGAACGGCGCAATGTCGCGCTCGTCGACCGACGGGGCCTCCGGCGAAAGGGGGAGGGTGTAGGGGCGGTCGATGATCTTCGAGACGTTCGTGTACTTCCAGGCCTCCAAGTCATTGGTCGGGATGCCGAGCTGCGCGAAGCGCTCGATGGCGTCCTCGCGCTGCTGGGCAATAGAGGCGTTCGTCCCGTTCAGGGCCTGCCCGTGGTTCACCTTGAACGCCGAAATGAACCGGTCTTCGGGGTGAACGTCCGTGTCAAGTGCGGTGGTCATGATGTAGGAAGTGGATTGAGTGTGCGAAGACGGCAGGGAAAGCGAAGACCTGACCGCTCGGGCACCGCCGTTGGGAGCGGGGCCGAGCGCCGGTTCGTGCGGTTACGCCGCGGCAGCCGCCGCTTCTTCGCGGACCCACTCGTATCCGTGGTCCTCGAGCTGACGGGCAAGCTCCTTGCCGCCGGAGCGGACAATCTTCCCATCAAGCATCACGTGCACGCGGTCCGGCACGATGTACTGCAAGATGCGCTCGTAGTGGGTGATGACGAGGAATCCACGGTCGTCGCTTCGCAGCTTGTTAACCCCATCGGAGACGTTCTGGAGTGCATCGATGTCGAGCCCGGAGTCCGTCTCGTCGAGGATGGCGAGGCGGGGCTCCAGCATGGCGAGCTGAAAGATCTCGTTCCGCTTCTTCTCGCCGCCGGAGAAGCCTTCGTTGACCGACCGCTTCGTGAGGTCGGCGTCGAGGCCCATCATGTCCGCCCGCTCGCGCAGTTGCTGCAGGAACTCGGCGGAGGAGAGCTCGTCCTGGCCCCGCGCCTCGCGGACGGAATTGACGGCCTCCTTCAGGAAGTTCGTCATGCTCACCCCGGGCAGCTCCACCGGGTACTGAAAGGCGAGGAAGATGCCCTCCTCAGCGCGCTCCTCGGGTTCGAGTTTCAGCAGGTCTTCGCCGTCGTAGCGGATTTCGCCGTCGAGCACCTCGTATTCCTCGCGACCCGCGAGCACCGCCGCGAGCGTGCTCTTGCCGGAACCGTTCGGTCCCATGAGGGCGTGGAGTTGACCGGTGTCGAGCGTGAGGTCGACGCCCTTTAGAATGTCGAGATCGTCCTCGTCCTCGACGCCAACGTGCAGGTTTTCAACTTCTAAGAGTGCCATGTTTCGTTCGGTTATGAGTATCTTAGTTCGTAAAGGGTGGTAACGTGCCGTAGCAAGCGTTTCTGACCGGGAGGTGCGGGCGTCTGGGCGTGCGGGCGTCTGGGCGTCGAGACGCGCACACGCCCGGACGCAACTACGCCCATACGCGGTTAGCCGACGGATCCTTCGAGCTCGATGTCGAGGAGCTCCTTCGCCTCCACGGCAAACTCCATGGGCAGCTCCTGAAGGACCTCCTGGCAGAAGCCGTTGACAATCAGCTTCAAAGCCTCCTCCTCGCCGAGGCCGCGCTGGTGGCAGTAGAACATCTGATCGTCCCCGACCTTCGAGGTGGTCGCCTCGTGCTCGATCTGGGCCGTGGGGCTGTTGCTTTCGATGTAGGGATAGGTGTGCGCGCCACAGTTCGGCCCGAGCAGCATCGAGTCGCACTGCGAGAAGTTGCGGGCATTGTCGGCATTCTTCCCGACCTTCACGAGGCCGCGGTAACTGTTGTCCGCCACGTCGGCCGAGATGCCCTTCGAGATGATGGTGCTGTTCGTGTTCTTGCCGATGTGCTGCATCTTCGTCCCCGTGTCGGCCTGCTGATGGCCCTTGGTGAAGGCCACCGAGTAGAACTCGCCGACCGAGTTGTCGCCCGCGAGGATGACGGACGGGTACTTCTGCGTGACGGCGGAGCCGGTCTCCAACTGGGTCCAGCTGATCTTCGAGTTGTCGCCCTTGCAGATGCCGCGCTTGGTGACGAGGTTGTAGACCCCGCCCTGGCCTTCCTCGTCGCCCGGGTACCAGTTCTGGATCGTGGAATACTTGATCTCCGAGTCCTCGTGGGCAATAAGCTCCACGACCGCGGCGTGCAGCTGGTGCTCCTGCCGCATCGGGGCCGTGCAGCCCTCCAGGTAGCTCACGTAGGCGCCCGGCTCGGCCACGATCAGCGTACGCTCGAACTGACCGGTGCCCTGCTCATTCATCCGAAAGTAGGTGGACAGCTCCATCGGGCAGGTCACGCCCTCCGGCACGTACACGAACGAGCCGTCGCTGAAGACCGCGGAGTTGAGGGCGGCGTACAGATTGTCGGTGTAAGGCACCACGCTGCCGAGGTGCTCGCGGACGATCTCGGGGTGGTCCTTGGCCGCCTCGCCGAAGGACTTGAAGATGACGCCCTTCTCCTTCAGCTTTTCTTTGAAGGTGGTGGCCACCGAGACGCTGTCCATCACCGCGTCGACGGCCACACCGGTCAGGGCCTTTTGCTCTTCGAGGGGGATGCCGAGGCGCTCGAACGTCTCCAGAATCTCGTCCGGCACCTCGTCGAGGTTGTCGTATTCGGCCTTGCCTTTCGGGGCCGCGAAGTAGCGCATGTTCTGGAAGTCGGGCCGCTCGTAGTCGAGGTGGGCCCAGTCCGGGTAGTGGCCGCTCTCCAGGAGCTGATCGAAGTAGCGGTACGCCTTCAGCCGCCAGTCGAGCAGCCATTCCGGCTCGTCCTTCTTGCGCGAGATGTAGCGGACGATGTCTTCATCCAGGCCTTTCGGGGCCTTTTCCGACTCAATGTCGGTGTAAAAGCCGTGCTCGTAGTCCTCGCTGGCCTTTCCCTTCAGATATTCGGTCTCGGAAGTGCTCATAAGCAGTCCCTTGTCGTGTCGTGCGTAAGTCCGATGCGGAGGCGACATTGGTTTCTCAGGAGCCGTCGCGGATGGCGAAGCCCTGAGTGTAAACCGATGTTTACGCTTTTCTCTGTGTCAACGTGCGGTTACAACCATGGGTATTTTCGGTCGTTCCTCCCTATCGCCGGGGCGTTACGTCTTTATTGGAAGTTGGCGGATTGGGAATGGGAGAAGGGGGGAATGGGGGAGTGGGAGACGCGGGGAGGGTATGGGTAAGAGGGAAGGGGGATCGCGTGGGGCTTTCGGTGGAGTGGGAAGGTGGCTTGAAGGGGGCAGGCGTTGGTCGACGAGGGGCGGGTTGGGAGAAACTTTTGGGTTTGTGGGGTGGTACGGATTGTGCCGTTAATTCCCGCACGAGTCCTGCTGTTGCCATGACCATTACGATGACCGACGCGGCCGTCGATCAGATTGAGACGGTGGCGTCGAACAAAGATGTGAATCTGGACGAGACGCTCCTCCGCGTGGCGGTGGTGCCGGGCGGCTGCTCAGGGCTGACGTACGACCTCGGGTGGGACACGACCGTGCAGAACGAGGACACGGTGGAGGTGCACGACGGGATCACCGTGGTACTCGACAAGAAGAGCCGCCTGTACCTCGACGGGGCGGAACTGCACTTCACCGATGGGCTCGACGGGGATGGCTTTCACTTCTCCAATCCGCAGGCCGCCCGCGAATGTGCGTGCGGGGAGTCGTTTGGCGTGTAATTTGACTTCGGTCTGCGGTCGGCCGACGGCGGTCCTCGGCTCACTCCACCCGCCGCCACCGAATGCGGTCCCCCTCCAGGATGCCGTGCGAATCCGCAAAGCCGGCGGGGACCTCTACCACGAACTGCGCCGGGTCGCCGGAGCGGTAGTGCTCGGAGGAGAAGGGCGTCGTGTACTTCGCGATGGTGACGACCTGCGAGTCCGCACTGACGAAGAGAATGTCGAGCGAAACGGGCGTGTTTGACATCCAGAAGCTGCGCGGCTTCTCGTCGTCAAAAATGAAGAGCATGCCGCTTCGGTCGCTGGGGAAGCCCTCCCGCTGCATCATGCCGCGCTCTCGCGCCGAGTCCGTCTCGGCGATCTCAATGTCGATGGTGGCCGTCGAATCGCCATCCTGAATGAATGCGAGGCGCCCCTCCGTGGTGAAGGGAATGGTTTCGGTCGTGTCGGCCTCCGCATCCGCCGACGGCGAGTCGCCCGAGCGGCCGCAGGCGGAGAGGCCCCCGAGCAGTACGCCGCAGAGAAGGAGAAGCGGCATCGAGCGAGAAGAACGGCACTTCATTGGAAGGAGCGGTCTCATCGTGGGCGACGGGAGGCGGCGAACAGAAGCAGCCCTCTGTCTCTGACGTTTCCACGCGCCCGCCCGGGAACGGATTCGATTCCAGTCCGGTATCGAAATGTGTCAGTTGCCAGGCACTTGCGTGCCAGTTGCTCGTTCTCGCTGAGTAAGATCGTGCCATCATGTCAACTCCGACCCCGTCGCGTTCCGTCTCCTACGCCGACCTCCACGTCGCGAACGACACAGATGCCGACACGGAAATCCGCGGCGGGTATCCCGTTTCAATCGCCGAGGAGCTTCAGTCCGTCCTGGGGCTCACCGACACGAAGATGGCGGAGGTCTTGGGGCGGTCCCGACGCACGTATGCGCGCTACCGGGAGCAAGACAAGCAGCTTGGTCTGCCCGAATCCGAGCGGCTCTTCCGGTACGTCCGTCTTCTGCGCCGGGCCACCGAGATCTTCGGCGACGAGGAGAA
Source organism: Bacteroidetes bacterium QS_3_64_15 (assembly GCA_003022565.1). GTDB lineage: Bacteria > Bacteroidota > Rhodothermia > Rhodothermales > Salinibacteraceae > Salinibacter. The sequence continues at coordinate 5,736 of PXTN01000129.1, forward strand.
GGCGGCCTGGTGGATGAAAGAGTCGATTCCGGCCCTGGAGGGACGCACCCCATTCGAGGTTGCCCTTACGAGTCCCGGGGCCGTCCTCGTCGACGATCTTCTGGGGGGGCTGGAGCACGGGTTTCCCGTGTGAGTCTTCGTAGGATTCTTTCTCTCTGGCTCGATGCCTGCCCGTGCCTACAATCTATCGGATTGTCCACGAGCGCTACCGCGACGATCCGTTCTCGGGGAAGGGAGGCTTACACCACAGAAGCCGGTGGGCGTCGAAGGGACAGCTGGTGAGCTATGCCGCCGACCATCTCGCCACGGCGACCCTGGAGAAGCTCGCCGGGATCGTACGCGCCGACCTCATGGCGGACATGGTCTACGCCAAGGCTGAGATTGAGTCGGAGCAGGAAGGCGTTCTTGCGACGGACGAGCTTCCGGAGGACTGGGACGCGCTTCCCGCATCGGACGCCACGCGAGTGATCGGTGACGCTTGGCTCGATGCAGGAAGTCACGTGCTGTTGCGTATTCCGTCCGTGGTGTTGCCCGACAGCTATAATTACGTGGTGAACGCGGCCCATCCGGGCGTCTCGGACCTGGAGGTCGTAGAGGTCGCTCCTCTTTTGCTCGACAACCGGGTCGTCGCCCGCATCGGGGCTAGGACGGAGTGAATGCCCACTTTTTCCGCGTCGAGACGAGGGATTATTCAGCACTCGTGCGGGTCCACCGGACGCGGGTGCTGTCGGTGAGGCCGAAGCGGTCGGCAAAGCCGGCGCGGACCTCCACGACGAATTTGCGGGGCGCCTCGGGCGTAATTTTCTCTTCCGAGAGCGGGGTCGTGCGACGGGCGATGTTGACGACCTGCGAGTCGGGGGCCACGAACACGATGTCGAGGGGGAGCGGCGTGTTTTTCATCCACATGCTGCCGCGGTCCACCGAGTCGAACACGAAGAGCATGCCCCGGTCGTACCCGAGCGACTGCTGGCGCATCAGGCCCCGCTTCCGCTCGGCGTCCGAGTCGGCCACGTCGATGCTGATCGTCCGGAGCGTATCTCCGCTCGGCCGGACGAAAGCGAGCGTGCCCTCCTCCTGGAAGCCCTGGAGGTCTTCGCTTCCGGACTGCCCTTCGTCGGTGCAGCCCAGCAGAATCAGCGGGCCGATCAGGACCGAGAGCAAGAGATAGACAGGTCGCATTGCAGGCAGAGTCCGAAGGCGAGGGGAGTGAGCATCCCGTCGTCACGGGAATGTAGCGACGCGCGGCGGCGCGGCGGCCGAATCAGAGCGAGCGTTCCATATACACGGCATCGTCCAGCGGGTTGTGGTAGTAGGCGTCTCGCTCCTCGAATCCGAGGGACCGGTAGAGCCGCCGGGCGGGAATCATCGACGCGACTGTGTCGAGCCGCATCACGTCGTACCCCAGCTCTCGAGCTTCCGCGATGATGGCCTCGGCAAGCGCCCGGCCGAGGCCCTGCCCCCGGTGCTCGGGCTCGACGTAGAGCCGTTTCATCTCGCAGGCATCTGCGTCGTCGAGCGGCTGGAGGGCCACGACGCCCACCGCTTCGCCATCGACCTCTGCCTGGAGAATGACCCCGTCGGGCGGCGCGTACGGACCGGGGAGTGCCGCCATCTCCGCCTCAAAGTCCTGAAAGTCGAGCTCAAAATCCAGGCCCTCAACGTACGCCCGGAACAGGCGCCGGGCCGCCTTCAGGTCGCCCTCGGTCTCGGCGTGGCGAATTTCAGGCATTGAAGCGAGAGGCTTCGAAAGGTTGGTTCTGAGGCTGCGAAGGGATGAGTGCTTCGGAAGAAGGGGAGCTCGTGAAACGTGAAGCGTAAAACGTGAGGACGTGATGCGTGAATGCGTGATGCGTGGATGCGTGATGCGTGGATGCGTGATGCGTGAGGTGGGGGCGGGAGTCACACATCACGAGTCACGCATCAGTCGCTGCGTGATGGCGTCGGCGAGGAGGCGGCCACGATCCGTGAGGCGCACGCGGTCGGGATCGTCGTGAGCACGTCCAGGTCCAGCCCCGCCTTCGTCCGGAGGCGGAGGAGCATATGCTCGCGGGCCAGGGCGGAGCAGTCGAGCGATTCCCGCTGCGCCACCGGGGACCTATCGCTGCGCAACCGGTCCACATACGCTGCGGGGGCCGACACGTTCGACCATCGTCGGGCCGTTGAGTGATCGGTGCGGTCGGGCCACCAGAAGCTTTCCGCACCGGGGCCGAGCCCGAGATAATTGCCGTGCGCGTAATAATTTTCCTGATGACGGGACCGATGGTCGGGCCGCGCAAAGTGCGTGAGTTCGTACTGTTCGTACCCCTTCGCCCGGAGGAAGCGCATGGCGAACCCGAGGCGTCGGGCTCGTTCCTTCTGGTCCGCTTCAAGGACCTTCGACGGGTCCCGCTCGTGAAGGGCGATATGAGGCACCCGTAGCTCGACCGCCCGGTGCAGGCTGGCCTTCCAGTGCGAAAGCGAATGCTCGGCCCCGCCGAAGGACAGGTCGACGGAGACCGTGTCGACCCCAGCCCGACGAACGTGTCGGAGGGTTCGGAAAAGATCGTCGATGGAATGGGCGACCCTGACGGTCCGTAGGTCGTCGGGTACGAACGAGAGAGCTTCTAGGCTTACTCGCGTGAGGCCGAGTTGCTGAAGGTCATTCAGGTACGAAGGGGAGATGTCGTCGGGGGGAAGTTCAATGGTGGCCTCCGGGATCGCGGAGGCGTCAACGACGGGTCGGAGGGCGCCGGTAATGGCGTCGAGGAGCGTCGAAGAAAGGGCGGAGGGCCGATTGCTCCCGAGGTAGAGCGTCGAGACGGGGGCTCCGGTGGGCGGATGCTGCGCGTACCGGTCAGCCTCCTGAGAAAGAGCCTCGACGAATGCCGATTCGTCGGCTGAGCCGGGGCCGGCGGTCGACGTTCCGTCGGAGGAGCGGGGTTCTTGCCGGAACGGAACCTGAACGTAGAGACCGGCCAAGGGATCAGGGGAGCGGTGCGAATGTCAGCGTACGGGCGGCCCCACGGGACCTGCGCTCCGCTCAGTGGGACGTGTGGTGTATCGCCCGTTCACTTCTTCGATCCACGACGGCCTCCTAGGCCACTGCGGCGGGGCGTCCCCGGCAATAATCACAGGTGAACAGGGGGATCCGAGAGAGCGTACGCCAAGTGTCCGTGTTGCCAAGGGCGGACCAAAGAAGATGCTAAACGCACCTTCTCCGAAGCCGCCTGCAGCGACGCGGTTTGGTTCCCCCTTGACGAGCATCGATCGTCCGCCAAACAGGTTCTCCAAATCGTCAACCCGAAACCATGCAAGTCCAAAACGACGCCTACATCGTCAGCAGCGTTCGCACGCCCGTCGGCAAGGCCGAGAAGGGTACGCTCGCCAACTACCGCCCGGAGGACCTCGGCGCCGAAGCCGTGAAGGGCGCCATGGACCCCGTCGATGGGCTGGAGCCCGAGATGGTCGACGACGTGCTCATCGGCTGCGCGTTTCCGGAAGGGCCGCAAGGGATGAACCTGGGGCGCCTCGTGGCTCAGAAGGCCGGGCTGCCCGACCACGTGCCGGGCGCCACCGTCAACCGCTTCTGCTCGTCGGGCCTGCAGACGATCGCGCAGGCCACGCAGCGCATCGCCACGGGCACCGCCGAGACCGTCGTGGCGGGCGGGGCCGAGTCGATGAGCCAGGTGCCCATGAGCGGCTTCTTCTTCCAGCCCGACCCCGAACTGACCGAGGAGGACATCGGCACGTACGTCTCGATGGGCATCACGGCCGAAAACGTGGCGGAGGCGTACGAGGTGAGCCGCGAGGACCAGGACCGGTTTGCCCTGCGCTCCCACGAGCGGGCCGTCGACGCCATCGACAGCGGTCGCTTCGAGGATGAACTCGTGCCGCTGACCGTGGAAGAAACCCGCTACCAGTCGGTGAACGGGCACGCGGGGGGGCAAACGGAGGTCGAGACCGAGTTCACCGTGGACGAAGGGCCGCGCCGGGATACGACCCTGGAGGTGCTCTCGCAACTGCCCGCCGCGTTTCAGAAAGGAGGGACTGTGACGCCCGGCAACTCCTCGCAGCGGTCGGACGGCGGGGCCGCGACGGTCGTAATGAGCGGCGATCGGGTAGACGAACTGGGCGTCGATCCGCTGGGGGCGCTCCGCGGCTTTGCCGTGGCGGGCGTCGATCCGGAGTTGATGGGCATCGGGCCCGTGGCGGCCATCCCGAAGGCGCTGGCGCAAACCGGCTTGGACGTGGACGACATTGGTCTCGTGGAACTGAACGAGGCGTTTGCCGCGCAGTCGCTCGCCGTGATCCGCGAGGTGGGGCTCGACGCGGACCTCGTGAATGTGAACGGCGGGGCCATCGCGCTGGGGCACCCGCTCGGCTGCACCGGCGCGAAGCTCACCGCCACGCTACTCCACGAAATGATCCGCCGCGAGGTGCGCTACGGCCTCTGCACGATGTGCGTGGGGGGCGGGATGGGGGCCGCGGGCGTGATCGAGAACGTCCGCGTCTGACCAAAAGATTGGTTGACTTCGTCTTAAATCAAGTGCCCTCTCGTAGCGGAATGGGGAGGGACTCCGAGTTTGCTCTCGGGATAAGCATTCCTGTCGACTTCCCGTGTATTTTTGCACTCCGTCTCGCCCCTCTCGGGGTTTGACGATCGCATTGATCCCTTTTCCAGTACGACATGCCAGGAGTGATGAAGCGTGCAATCGTTCTCGAAGGCGACCCGTGCGGAATCCGCCGCGAAGGAGATGTTGGAGCAAGGGGGGCGTTTCGGCGCGGAAGCACCCGATGGGGGCTTGAATCGGAACGATTGCGCGGAGCAGATGCGCCCATGCAACGAGGCATTCGTGGCCTGTTCCGGAGACCCTGGAATGAGCCTATTACCGTGTCGACTGTGATTTTGCGGATCGAAACGTGATCTCAAAAGGGCGGCACCTCAACGGCAATGGTCTATCTCGATGTCCAGGGCCAGGACGGTGGCTGTGGAGATATCCGGGTTTCTTTCCAATCGACCAATGACGCCAACCCGGGCGGAACCGCCGATCCCACCTACACCCACACCAGCACTCCCGATCTTGAACCTCAGACCGCCGCCTCATCCGGACAGCAGCTGACCTGGAACGTACCGCTTGAGGCGGCGACCAACACGGCGGAGCTTGTAGCCGATTATATTGAGCCACCAGAGGGGTATCAGCTTCGATCTACTGATTTCATAACAAAAGACCCAGAAGTAAAAAACTTCACCAACTCCCAAACCAGCGCTTGGCTGGGCGAGGATTATACGCCGGACAGTCAGTCGTCGACCACGTGCTCGACGACTGTCGCTGCCAGCGACTGGTCAGGCGAACCGACGTCTTACTCCTACGCGGAGGATACCGATCAACCCGGCGATGAAAAAACGAGTGATGGAAAAGCTACGACTACTCTGGACATTACCAACTATGTCGGAAGCGACGATACCCTGAATTCAGTCAGCGTTGGCTATACCGGAAGCGCCGAATGTGACTCTGACGCCGCATCCTGCAGTGCCAGTGCCACCACCACAGTTGCCTTCAGTAACGGAGCAAGCACAACTCGCAGCGTGTCCACTGATTCTACCTGCAGCGACGAAAATCTCTGCAGTCGCGAATATCTCGGTCCCTACGAGACATTGGACAGCAGCGTCACAAGTACTAGAGTTGTCAACGACTCCTCCGCAAACATTACACGTGACGTCCAGGACGTAGAGGCCCGCGCTACCGGAACGCTGCAAGCAACTGATATATACTGGGAGACCACCGATAGTTGTAGCGGTAGCGATAGCCCCAGCAATCCCGACGAACCGTCACAGTAGGAAACCCCGCCCAGCTGTTTCCAACCACAGCCCCTTTCAAGGAAGGAGCTGGGCAGGATAGACAGCCGGGAAACTGGGTAAAAAAATGCCCCACCTCCTGATCGAATCAGGAAGGTGGGGCCGTCTGTTCTCACAGGCCACTTGTGCAAGTGGACTTGCGGTTACCGTTCACCCGGCGGGCGAACATAGCCAGTATTACGCACACTGACATTGTCGCTTTCGCGAAACTTTGCCGACAGCGTGCCGGCTTCGCTTTTGGAGTCTTTGTCGGACTCATAGGCAAAAGAGACAAAGCGCTCACTCTTCTCATCGGTCGCAAACACCACCTCATCATCACCGCTCCCGTCGCAGGTGAGATCGGGATCTGCCCGACACTGGTGGACTCCGATGAACTGGAAGTAGAGCCCAACGTCAAACCATTCCGGTTTGACCCCAAGCAGTACAGATGTGCGCCAGCCGTCAACCGAGTTGTCATCACGGACAATCTCGGTGAGGTTCGACTCGACCATATTATCTTCAGGCCCGGTCTTGACTTTGAAGGCGAACCCTTGACCGCCTTTTTCGGCATCGATCTGGTTGGTGGTGGAGACGTATACATTACCGACAGCCTTGCGGATGGTGGCGGGAAGTGGTTGCACATCTTCTCGATCGGTAATAAGTACGTCACGTTCACCTTCCGCGCTGGATACCGATACAGTATCGGTAGCACCGAAGTACTGCCGCGCAAATATTTGATGCCTCTCACCATCGTCCAACTCGGACGTACATCCGGGATCACCGTCGTCACCTTTGGTTGGAATGTCGTTGCCGTCTTCATCCGTCCAGACACCAACGAGTCCATCGCCGTCGTTGTCTAGCCCATTCACACAGTGTGGCACACGCCGCTGGCCCAATGTTACCGGCGAATCCTCGAGCACGAACGTGTCACTGGTGTCGGCATACACCTCTTTGTCTTCCTTGTGCTCGGCGGCCGACACAGTCAGCTCATCTACGTTAATGGACGCTTCGGTGGTCAGCGGACTCTCACCTTCGGCAATCGTCTCACCATCGGCCGAAAGCGCAAGCGAGGAGGAAAGACGGGTTTCCGTCTCTAACGCCTCGGCCGTTACTGTCACTTCAGCCGTCTTCTCCGCCAGCGTAATCTCCACGGTCTGCGAGCGTTCCGGCGTGTACGTGCTGGATCCATCTTCGTAGCCGTCACGCTCGGCTGTAACCTTCCGTGTATCTGTGCTGTAGGCAACCGAGCCCTTAAACTCCCCGGTACCGGTGACAGCACCGTCGGTTACTTCCGCGCCTTCAAGCACAGTGCCGTCCGTATCCAGCGGGCGGTAGGTAATGGCCACGCTGTCGGGTTTGGGTGCCATAATCGAGACGGTCACCTCGTCGGTTTCCGAGCTTTCGCCGTCGGAGACGGACAGCTCAGCCGTGTACTCACCGGCCGCATCAAAGGCGTGATTGGTCGTCTCACCACTGCCACCGTCTCCGTCGCCAAACTCCCAGTCGTAGGTAAGCGAGCCGGCGTCGTCGTCGGGATCACTTGAGCCACTAGCATCGAAGGTCACCTCCGCGTCGGTTGTCGTATCCGTCGGGCTGGCCTCGGCCACCGCGGTCGGCGGCTGGTTGCCGTCGGTGTCGGGTGGGCCGCTGTCGCAGGCGGCAAGCCCGAAGGCAAGTGCGGGAAGGACACCCGCGATCAGAACAAGGCGCCGGGCACGAGGGGGCGCGGTCAGCCGTGGCATTGAAGACCCAGAAGAATTGGAAACGCGAGAGTGATCCCCGGCGGGCCCGTTCCCGGCACGGCACTGCGACGGAACAGCACTGCAACGGGACCGATCCCGGCCGGCGGCGTCCATCGAGACGGCACTTCACGACGCGGTTCACAACATGGCCGATGCTTTTCCAAGATGCAAACAGTGGCGCTTCGAGAAGGAGGGCCGTCCCGAAGCGCAGGAGCCGTTCCTCCACTGGAGCATGCAGTACGCCTTCGCGCAGATGCAGGAGGCGTTTGAGGGCCTGTTCGAGAACCTGAGGGTGCCGGGGCTCACGTGGCTGCTGCGGGGCGTCGTGGCACCGTGGTCGCGCCTCAACACGATCGGCTCGATGCCGGACGATGAGCTGGGCGGCACGCTCGCCCAGGCCATCCAGGAGACCGGTGGCGCCCGCGAGTGGCTCACTGAGCAGTCCCACGTGCCGGACACGACGGACGAGCCCCTCGGGACGCTCGAACAGGCCTTCCGCCTCAGCCGCGAGTCATATCGGATTCGAGGAAAGATCAAGGCGGCCATCCGCGACGGACAGCTGCCAAAGCGGCGCCCGCGTCGGCTCTTGGAGCAGGCGCAGGAGAAAGGCATCATCACCGCCGAGGAGGCCGAGACAGTGCGCGAGGCCGACCGCGTCCGCGAGGCGTACATCCAGGTCGATGCGTTCACCCTCGACGAGTACCGGCAGAACAGCCTATTGTCCGGTGGGCCCACCGACCGCGGCGCACTCGACGCCCAAATCGTCGACGCTCTCGACCGAGACCCCACGCAGGTAGAGGTCGCGGCCCGCGAACAGGGCGACGGCGCACCTCTCCGCGGCCACGGAGCCCCGACGAGTCCCGAATCGGAGACGGGCGACGCGTCGTCCGATCGCTCGGGGCCGAAGGAAACGGCGTAGTTTCAGTGGGACCGGCACGTGGGTCGGGGAGAGGAGGTCCTCGGGCCGCATGCCTGCTCGCGGCTCAGCGCCTGGATCTTTTCGGTCGTTGGCCCGGTTCATGAAACGTCCATTCTTGATTCAATCCTCGACGCCCCGTCTGCAATGTCTGCCGTTGCCACTCGCTCATACACGGTTGAGGAGTACCTGGAACTGGACGCGGAGGCTGAGGACGAGCGGTACGAGTTCCAACACGGTTCCGTCATCCCTATGGCCGGTGCTGAGCCCGAACACAATCAGATCAAAGACAACGCTTCGTCGGAGCTTCGGAGGCATCTTCAGCCAAAGGGCTGCTGGGTCATGACCTCCGATCAGCGCGTGCGCGTGTCCTTCGGGTACGTGTATCCGGACGTCGTCGTCGCTTGTGATCCAACCTACGAAGAGACCCGACCGCGAACCCTTCAGAATCCGGAGTTGATCGTGGAGGTAACCTCGGACTCGACCCAGGCGCGCGATCATAGCGACAAGTTGGCCGCATACACAGAACTCGACAGCCTGCAGGAGTGCTGGATGGTCGATCCCGAAAAGCCGCTCCTTACCCAGTACACGCGTGACGCAGATGGGTGGCGATACCTGGCCCACACCGCACTGTCGGCCACCGTCGAGAGCACAGCGTTCGATCTGGAGATCCCGCTCCGGGACATCTACGCGCTCGTGGTGAGTGAAGAGTGACGCTAAGGAGTAAGGCGTCCCATAGGAGCCGGAATGATTTTCGCAGGGGATTGTACACAGCGATTGCATATTCGCTTTGTGTCTGTTTAACATCCTCTCGTTCCGACATGGATCCTCTCAGTCTGAAAGACTTCACCAATGCCGTCGACGATGTTGAACGCACTCAGTACAGGATTTTGGGCGGTCTGCAGAAGGCGCAGGAGGCCTTCGAGCAGAAGCGCGTGTACCCCCATCTCGGTCGGCTCGTCAAGCTTCACGGGGCGCTCGTCTCGATTTTGAAGCAGACGGAGGAGTTCCGAAATCCGTCGACCGGCCGCATTGCGGGCATCGACTGGGAGGAGAAGTCGGTGGCCTACGAGTGGCCGGAGCTCGAAGGGGCGGAGATGGCGGTGGTCGAGGACCTAATCCGGTGGGCACTGCCCCACATCCGGGACGCCATCGAGGACGGGAAGGAGGTCTACGAGCACGTGGAGGACAATCTGGAGCTGGAGACGGTGGGCATCATGCCGTCCTACGTGCAGGAGGGATACCTCATGGTGCCGCACCGCGAGAAGGGAGTGCTCCACGTCCTGCGCTACACGCTCTCGGTGATCGAGGGCGAGGGCGAGACTCACCGCGCCCTGAAGACCGTGCACTGCAAGACGGTCTCCCAGGAGAACGTCGACATTGATCCGTCGTCGATCAAGCTCCAGTTGCTGGAAGAGCGGCGCGACCTCCCCAATCCGGCCACCTACTTTTCGAATACCGACCTCCACGTGCCGTATCAGGAGACACTCCTGCCCGTCGTGAAGCGGCGCCTCGTGCGGCGGCTGGCCGCGGAGTCGGGCGGCAGTGACTCATCCAGGTATGTGCGTGTGGGCGTGTCTGCGTGTTTGCATATGGGCGTCTGGGCGCATTGGCGTTTTGAGGGGGGGAAGGCAACACGGAGGCTTCGGGCCTCCCCACTCGCTTGTTCTCCCTGTCGCCCACTCGCGAGATTGGTGGCAAGAGGTTCCGTGCTCGGTCATCTGAGACGCGGCCGTCGACCGAGGAGGCGTTCCGCGGCCTCGACGCCGGAGGTGAGCGCATCGCCCACCGACACGCCCCGCCGGTAGTTGCCGGCGAAGGCGAGCCGGGGGTGCTGCTGTTCGATCTCGTCGAGCGTCTCTTTCACGGTCCCGTAACCGACCATGTACTGCGGAATGGCGTTCGGCCAGTGCACGTGGCGCCGGAAAGCGGGGGCTCCCTCCACGCCGAGGAGACGGCTCAAGTCGCGCTCGACCGTGGACTGGAGCGAATCGGGATCCGTCGTGGCCCGGTCCGAGGCCCGTGCGCCCCCCACGAAGGTGGTGAGCAGGACATGCCCGTCGGGCGCCCGTCCAGGAAAGAGGGTGGAGGAGAAGATTGTCCCCAAAACATTGAACTCGTCCTCGATGGGGGGCACGAGCACTCCGAACCCGTTCCGAATGCTTTCGGAATGGTCGATGGCCTCCTGCGGGTAGCCTAGGGCCAACACGCTCAGCGGCGGATACCAGACCTCCGCAAGGGGACCGAGGTCGACCGGCGTGTCCACGTCCATCGCGGTGAGCCGGTGGAGCGGGACGGTGCAGACGAGGGCGTCGAATGTGCGGGTGTAATTCTCTTTGTCCGCGGATTGCACCGTCACCCGCCACGTGTCGCCGTCGGAGTCGAGGGCGCGGACGGGGGCATTCCGCGTGATTCGGTCTCCGAGGGCCTCGGCGACGGCGTTGGGGAGCGTCTGAAGGCCGTCGCGAAACGAGAAGAGGCCGGATGGAACGTCGGGCGTCTCTGCGTTGCTACTCGCGAGCTCACGCCGGATCGCACCGAGGAAGAGGGAGCCGTACTCGTCTTCGAGCGTCGCAAGGCGGCGGAAGGCGTGCTCCACGGAGAGATCCTCTGAACTCCCCGCGAACACGCCGCCCACGAACGGGGCAATGGCGTAGTCGAGCACCTCTCGCCCCAGCCGTCGTCGCGTGAAGTCCGCCACGCTCTCATCGAATGTGTCGCGTCGCCCAACGAAGGGTTCCGCGAGGCAGCGCAGCTTGGCCCGGGTGGAGAAAAGATCGGTCGTGAGGAACGAACCAACGGAGCGGGGAAGTGGAGTCGGCTCGCCGTCGCGCACCACGTAGCGGGCATCCGCTGTATCGTTGGCCCAGATGCGTTCGTCGTTGAGACCGAGGTCGTCGATGATCGATTCCAGGGCAGCAGACCCGGCGCGAACCGAATTGGGGCCGTGCTCGACCAAAAATCTGTCTGCGCGTTCCGACCGAATCGCCCCGCCCACCCGATCGGACGCTTCGAAGACCTGTACCGACGCGCCTGCTTGATCGAGCTGGTAGGCAGCGGCGAGTCCGGCAATGCCGGCCCCGATGACTCCGACGGCGGGCATGAGCGTAGACGCAGGTGTTCAACCATTCATCGACGGGTGCTCCAACGCTCGGCGCCCCCTGCCGTTCGAGCGCAAAGGTGAAACCCCGCCCATCAGCAGGCAGTATTACCTGAGTGAGAAACCACGCTCTTGCTCAACAAGCCACCAACGAGGTCGATTTATGGCGACGGAAAAAATGAATGAGGACTGGCGCCGGATTCGAGACCAAATCAAAGACATCTGGGCCGACACCGACTTCGACGACAAGCAGATGAAGCGCGCCCGCGGCGAAATGGAGAAGATTATGGGCCTCATCCACGACAAGACCGGCGAGTCCATCGAAGAGATTCGGCGGAAAATGAGCGCCATCCTGTAATCTGTCCCGCCGCAACCTGTCCCGACGCCTTCCGTAGCGGAGGAGACACACGTTGTAACGGCGCACGCGGTCGGCTCCCTACGATAGGGACCCGGCCTTTCGTGTGTGGGATGTTTTGGATTGAGGGCCGCAGCGGTTAGATTATGGATGGCGTCCGAAGAAGTCGCTGACTCCCATCGCCGTCGCCGGTTCGCTCACATACCCCGTCCAACGTCACAACTCAGATGTCCGAGTCCGACGCCCTTGGCTCCGACGCCCCTACCGACAGCGCTCCGTTTCAGGAACAGGCCGCTCACTACGACGCTCTCGTCGAGACCATGCGGGAACGCGCTGATGAGATCCGGAAGGGCGGGGGGGAGGAAAAAATCCAACAACAGCACGATCGGGGCAAGCTCACGGCGCGGGAGCGCATCGAGTATCTGGTCGATGATGCGGAGCAGTTTCGGGAGCTGGGGCTCTTTGCGGGCTACGAGATGTACGAGGAGGAGGGCGGCTGCCCGGCCGGGGGCACGGTGATGGGACTGGGGCCGGTGAGCGGGCGCGAGTGCTTGGTCGTGGCCAACGATGCCACCGTGAAGGCCGGCGCGTGGTTTCCCATCACGGCCAAGAAAAACCTCCGTGCGCAGGAGATCGCGCTGGAAAACCACGTCCCCATCATCTACCTCGTCGACTCGGCAGGGGTGTACCTGCCGATGCAGGACGAGATCTTCCCTGATGAGGACGACTTCGGGCGCATCTTCCGCAACAACGCGAAGCTGTCGAGCCAGGGCATCCCGCAAATTGCGGCGATCATGGGCAGCTGCGTGGCCGGTGGGGCTTACCTGCCCATCATGAGCGACGAGGCCATTATCGTGGAGGGGACCGGCTCGGTCTTCCTCGCGGGGCCCTACCTCGTGAAGGCCGCCATCGGGGAGGACGTGGAGGCCGAGGAACTGGGCGGGGCCACCACCCACGCCGAGATCTCGGGTGTGGTGGACTACAAGGTGGAGGATGACGAGGAGGCGCTCGACACTATCCGGTCCATCGTGGATCACTCCGGGCCGGTGGAGCGCTTTGGATACGCCCGAAAAGACTCGACCGAGCCCGCCTACCCGGCGGATGATCTCTACGGCCTCTATCCCGCCGAGGGGAACGGGCAGTATGACATGCGTGAGATTCTGACTCGGATCGTCGATGCGGACTCGTGGACCGAGTACAAGGAAGGATATGGCCGCACGCTCCTTACCGGCTACGCCCGCATCGATGGGTGGAACGTGGGCGTCGTGGCCAATCAGCGGGCAGTGGTTCGCAATCGGACGGACCTCGAGTCGAAGGGGGAGATCCAGGTGGGTGGCGTTATTTACGCTGACGCCGCCGACAAGGCCGCTCGCTTCATCATGAACTGCAACCAGAAGGAGATCCCCCTCGTCTTTTTCCAGGACGTGACCGGGTTCATGGTGGGCAAACGGGCCGAGCAGGGAGGGATCATCAAAGACGGGGCGAAGATGGTGAATGCCGTCTCCAACTCCACCGTCCCGAAGCTTACCGTCGTGGTAGGCAACTCGTACGGCGCCGGCAACTACGCGATGTGCGGACGCGCCTACGACCCGCGCCTCACGCTGGCGTGGCCGACGGCCAAGATTGCGGTGATGGGGGGGCAGCAGGCCTCCAAAGTGCTCAAGCAGATCAAGGTACGTCAGCTGGAGAAACAGGGCGAAGATCTGTCCGAAGAGGATGAGCAGGAACTCCTCTCCGAGATCCAGGACCGATACGAAGAGCAGACGACGCCGTACTACGCCGCCGCCCGGCTCTGGGTGGACGCCCTCATCGATCCCGTCAACACCCGCGACTGGCTCGCCCGTGGCCTCAGCATGGTGGACCACAACCCAATCCTGGAGCGGTTCAATCCGGGTGTTATTCAGACGTAGCGTGAAGCGCCGAGCATTGTGCGTCGGGCGTTATGCATTTAGAGCCTGGCGTTGGGCTTCACACCCGCGGAAGCTGAACTGCGCGGACGTTATTGCACTCCTTTTCCCAATCTCCGCCTTCGACAGTGGACCCTGACTCGACCTCCCTTCGGGCACGAGTAAAACGCCGCCTGCCGGACTTCACCCAGATGCGGGACCGTGTTCAGGCCCGTGCCGGGGCGCTTCGCCGCCGCTTCCGGAGCGCTGGGGATGAAACGCTTTTGGAACAGGTGGCCGGGATCGACAAGGAGTACGTGGAACGGGAAGCGAAGAACATCTCGGAGGTCGATCTCGATACTGTTGTCGAGCGGGCGGAGGCCATCGAGGAGCGGTTTCAAGGAAGCGGACCGCTGCAGCGCCTGCTCGAAGATGGGCGCCTCCTGTTGGAGCTCGTGCGTGACGCGCGGCAGGGCCGCTACCGGGCGGTTCCGACGTGGGCGCTCAGCGCCGCGGGTTTTGCGTTGCTCTACGTCCTCAATCCGTTCGACCTCGTGCCCGACGCGCTCCCGCTTCTGGGATTGCTCGACGACGCGGCGGTTGTGTCGGCCTGCCTCTCTCTCGTAGAACAGGACTTGCGCGACTACCAAGCGTGGAAGCAGTCCCGGGTGGAGGAAGACGACGGGGACGACGAGGAGGGCGTCCAAGCTCTAATCTCTTCATAATGGATGGCTCGGCGTGCTCTTCGCGGATCCGATGCGCGCCGCGCTCCCGGTCGGGGGCCTGCTGCTGATCGTGGCGGGTGGGCTGGCCTACACCATCGGTGTCCTCTTCTACGGCTGGCACTCCCTCCGCTACAGTCACGCGATCTGGCACGTCGGCAGCATCTGCCACTACGCCGCGGTGGTGCTGTACGTCTTGTGAGAGGCGAGAGGGGAAAGGGGGCAGAACGGTTAGGCCGCAAACGAATAGGTGCCGAGCTCCTCGCCTAGGTCCGTGTGCGGGAAGATGGAACGGGCCTCGCGCAGGGCGTCGCTTTTGTCGCCGGGCGGGAGGTGGACGAGGAGGAGGCGATCCACGTCCGCTTCCGCCGCCACCTCCGCCGCTCCGGTCGCCGTCGAATGGTTGTCGCCGACGCCGTTGGCCTCGTGGACGAGCACGTCGGCGTTCTGGGCCAGGTGCACCACGCTGGACGTGGGCGCCGTGTCGCAGGAGTAGGCAAGCACGCGGTCGGTGGAGTTGTGCTCGAACCGAAGGCCCACGTTGGGCGTGTCGCCGTGGTCGACCGGCGCGGCGGTGACGGTCCAGGGCGCCTCGCTCCATACCCGAGCGTTCCGCTTGTGTCGCACCTTGCGCCAGTCAATGGGCGGGATGCCCTCCCAGCCCTCATGCACCGGCTCGAACGCGTCCCACACGCGCTGCGCCTGAGCCAGGGCCGGCTCGATGCCACAGACGGGAATGGGACGCTCGCGGTCGTCCAGCCAGATCTTTTCCATAAAGAGCGGAAAGCCGCTCACATGATCCATGTGCGCGTGGGTCACGAGGAGGCCGTCCACGGGGGCGATGGACAGCCCGCAGGCCTGGAGGCGCTGGAGCACGTCGCCCCCGCAGTCGACGAGGAGCGTGTTCGGGGGCGAGGCGTCGTCCGACACCGCGAGCATGGTGGTGGTGCGGTGCGGGTCGCTAAGGGCCGCGCCGGTGCCAAGGAGGTGGAAGGCAGGAATGGCGGTCTGGGTTGGGAGTTGAGGGTTGAGAGTTGAGGGGCGTGGAGCGAGGGGCGAAGGGGGAGAGACTTTTGGGAGAGGGTGGAGAATCGAGGGTCGAGACCCGTCCGGAGTGCCCGAATGCGTCTCCCTGAACCGAGTCGTAGCGGGAGGGAGCAGCGAATCGCCCCTTGAAAAATATCACCCACAATCCAACTCCGTACTCCAAATTCTGCATTCCAAACTCCCCATTCCGAATTCCCCATTCCGAGTTCCCCATTCGCTACCGGCTGCGTTGGATGGCAAACTGGGTGAGGCCGACCAGCGATGCCCGGGCCTCGGAGGGAGGGAGGGCACTGAGCAGCGAGCGGGCGTCCGCCGCCAGCGACTCCATCTTCGACCGCGCGTACGCAATGCCTCCGTGCTCGTCCACGAAGGCCCCGATGGTGCGGAGGTCGTCGCGGTCCTTGTCGTCCCGGTCTACGATCTTGAGGATACGCTTCTTCTCGCGCCGGTCTGCCTCGCGCAGCGCCACGATAAGGGGGAGGGTCATCTTCTTCTCTTGCAAATCGATCCCGATGGGCTTCCCCGCGTCCTCGACGCTGAAGTCGAAGAGGTCGTCCCGAATCTGGAACGCCAGGCCCAGCGTCTCGCCGAACGCATCCATGCGCTCGGTGAGGGCCTCATCATCGCTGACGCTCACGGCGCCGCTTTTCGTACAGGCAGAAATGAGAGAGGCTGTCTTGTCCGAAATGATGCGGAAGTACGTCTCCTCGTCAATGTCGAGCAGGCGCGACTTCTCAATCTGCAACAATTCGCCCTCGCTCATGCGGCGCACCGCGTCGGACAGGGTGTGGAGGATGGAGTAGTCATCGTGGTCGAGCGAAAGCAGGAGGCCGCGGCTCAGCAAAAAGTCGCCCAGCAGAACCGCGATTTTGTTCTTCCAGAGGGCATTGATGGAGAACACGCCCCGGCGCTCCTCCGCGTCGTCCACCACGTCGTCGTGCACGAGAGTGGCCGTGTGCAGGAGCTCTACCAGCGCGGCGGCCCGGTGGGTCGTGTCGGTGGCGGTGCCGCCGCAGGCCTGAGCCGAGAGCAGCACGAGTAGCGGTCGGATGCGCTTGCCTTTCTGCCACAGGACATACTGCGTGATCTTGTCCAGCAGCATGTGGTCCGAGCGCATCGCCTCCCGGAAGTAGGAGCGAAACGCGTCCAGGTCGTCCTCCACGGGCTCACGAATGTCGTCGAGCGTGGTGGGAACGGGCCGGTCGAGGGTGAGGGGCTCCCCGTCGAGATCGGGGGCCTCGGGGGAGGGGCGGCCGTTGGCACTGGCGGAGAGGGCGTCGGGCATCTCAGTTTTCAGTTTGGATTGAAAGCCACTACAACAGGTACGGGGCGGGCCGGGAAAAGGTTTGGTAATTGATGCGTGATCCGTAACGCGTGAGGCACTGGCTGGAATAATCAGAACGGGACATCCATCACGCATCGCTTTTCACTCATCACGATTCAGTCATCCAAACTGATACGCCCGACGTCGCAGGAGGACGAGAAAGAAAGGCACGCCGCAGAGCGCCGTGAGGATGCCCACGGGGAGCTCCTGGCCGGGCAGGAGGGTGCGGGCGGCGAGGTCGGCCCCGCAGAGAAAGATGGCCCCGGCCACGAAGCTGAGGGGCACGAGGCGCCGGTGCGGCACGCCCACCAGCAGGCGCACCGCGTGCGGCACAATGAGGCCCACGAACCCGATGGCGCCCGACACGGCCACTAGCGCCCCGGTCACTAGTGTCGCCAGGACGATGAGGCCCCGTTTGAGCGCTTCCACGGGCATCCCGAGGCTCTGGGCCGGCTCCTCGCCCACCAGCATGGCGTCGAGGGGACGGGCCAGCACCAGCATCGTGCCGAGCCCCAGTGCCGTAGCGAGCGCCGGAATGAGGAGAAGGCCCCATCG
>PXTN01000130.1:0-7810 GCA_003022565.1 Bacteroidetes bacterium QS_3_64_15
AACCTCGTTCTCCTCGAAAGACCTCGCTTCCCCCATGATACAAACTGAAAGTCGCTCGTCTGGAAGACGAGGGTTTAGCACCGGCTGCATGGAAATAAATTGAAAGCTGGCGGGGATTGGCTTTAACTGCAGTGAATTACACTTATCGTTAAGCCGGAACGACCACGAAGGCCGAGACCATGACGATTGTCCGGTGAGCACATTCCAAGCCCAAAAGTCCACTTCTCCTCCGGAGCCCATTCCCTGCCGCCATGCGCTGTTCTCGCCACGTTGCCCCTCTCGTCTTCCTCGGGTTCTGCCTCGGGGCGTTCCTCCTCGCCCTCCTGTCGGCTTCCGTCGCCCCCGCCCAACCGGCCCAGACCATCTATGTCGATTCGAGCGCGGCTCCGGGGGGAGACGGCTCCTCCTGGTCCACTGCGTACCGCCACCTCCAGGACGCACTGCCCACCTCCTCGAACGGGGATGAGATCTGGGTGGCCCAGGGGACCTATCGTCCAGATCAGGGCACCGGCATCCCCGACGGCAAGCGCGACACCAGCTTTCACCTCAAACGAGGCGTGGCCCTGTATGGGGGCTTCGATGGCACTGAGACCGAGCGATCAGATCGAAATCCCGACCCGGCCACCAACGGCACGGTCCTGTCCGCCGACCTGAGCAGAGACGACAGCTCCAGGTATACGAACCGCTCCGACAATGCGCTGCACGTGATCATCGCGGACAGCACCACCGACTCGACGACCGTCCTCGATGGATTTGCCCTCTCCGGCGCAGACGGTGGGGGTTTCTACCTCGGCGCATCGCTCTCTTCTGGGAAGCGCGCGGCCCCGCCGCCGGACGCTCCCTGCGACTCCCTTGCGAGGTGGGGTGGGGGCATCTGTAACCGAGGACACCCGACCTTTTCCAACCTCCTCCTCGAGAAGAATCGCAAGCACGTCGCAGCGGCCCTTTACAACGCGAGAGGCACTCGTCCCACATTCCAGAACGTCACGATCGAAGAAAACAGAGGGGAGCTGAGCGTCATCGAGAACTACAATAGTAGCGCAATGTTTGGGAACGTTATTGTCGAAAATAACGTCAACGAGTACGGCCCCACGCTCCTAAACACCAACAGCAGCACCCGCTTCCGGAACGTTGTCTTCCAGAATAACCAGGGTACACATCCAAGCTTGATTGGTGAGGGAGCGGTCCTTAACGACAATAGTGACCCAGTATTTATAGGTGTAACTTTCGACGGGAATCTTGGAACTGATGGGGGCGCCATGACGAACCTGGCGAGCACCCCCCTACTCATAAACGTGAAATTCGCAAACAACGGCGTAACAGGAGACGGAGGTGCGTTACATAATCTTGGAGGAAGCAGCCCCTATCTCTTCAACGTTCTATTTTACAACAACTTCACTACCGACTTCTTTTCCGGCGACGGCGGGGCTATTTACAACTCTGGGAACTGCGCACCCCGGATCGTCAACGCCACCTTCATCGGCAACAACACCGACGCCCGCGAGTCCACTGACGGCCGCGGGGGCGCCATGTATGATGCCGGCAACGCCGTCGTGCGGAACAGCATCTTCTGGAACAACGGGGCCGAACACGAGGGCAACCAAATCTACAACGCGGGCGATGCCGCGGCCGACATCGACACATCCCTGGTCCAGGGGGGATACAGCGCCGGGTCCCCCAGCCTCATCTTCTCCGGCGATCCCTTGATTGCCGACCCGTCCGGGGGAGATTTCAACCTCACGGAGGGCTCTCCGGCCCTCGACGCAGGAGGCAACGACTATCTCCCTCCCGATACGCTCGACCTCGACGCCGACGGAGACTCCTCCGAAACGCTCCCTCTCGACCTGGAGGAAACGTCCCGCATTAACGACAATGACGCCAGCGAGGAGACGCCCGCCCGTGTGGACCTCGGGGCCTACGAGGCCCCCCCGGGGGTGATCCCCGTGGAGCTTACATCCTTCACGGGCACTGTCGATGAGGAGTCGGCCCACCTCCGTTGGCGCACCGCCTCGGAAACGAACAACGCCGGCTTCCGCGTCGAGCACCGCCCGCCGGACGCCGACGCCTGGACCCCGGTCGGCTCCGTCGACGGCGCGGGCACCACGAGCCGGCCCCAAAACTACCGGTTCCGCACCGAAGCACTCGCGCCCGGCCGCCACGCCTTCCGCCTTCGCCAGGTCGACCTCGACGGCAGCACCGAGACGCACGGCCCGGTCCGGGTGCAGGTGGGCCTCTCGGAGCGGTTCCTGCTGAGCACCCCCTCCCCCAATCCGGTGCGCCGGCAAGCCACCGTCCGGGTCGCGTCCCGGGAGGGCGAGTCGGTCCGGGTCGTCCTCTACGACGCCCTCGGGCGGCGCGTGCAGACGCTTCACGACGGGTCCCTGCCCGCCGGGCAGGTCAAGACGCTCCGCCTCGGGACCGAGACCCTCGCGAGCGGCCGCTACTTCCTCCGGCTAATCGGACCGGACGGCACGGGCCGCACGCGCTCACTCTCCGTCGTGCGGTAGATGCCGGCATGTGCCCCAGCGTTCCCTCCCCCTTCCCGCCTATCTCTTCCGGACGGCTTCCCCCCCATCCGATGCCCGCCCGCTCGTCGGCGTAGAGTCCCCGTGCGGCCGCTCTCCCAGCAGCGTCGCGAGTGCGTCGGAATCGAGCACCTCCTGGTCGAGAAGTGCCGCCGCCAGATCGTCAAGGAGCGCCCGCTCCTTCCGAAGAAGCGTTTTCGCCCGGGACCGTGCCTCGTCGACCAGGGCTCGCACCTCCTCGTCGATGGCCTGAGCCGTGGCGTCGGAGTACGGGTTGCCGAGAAGCGGCGTGTCTTGGTCTCGGGACCGGTCGTAGCTGAGGGGGCCGAGGCGGTCGCTCATGCCGTAGTCCACCACCATGGCGTAGGCCATCTTCGTGACGCGTTCGAGGTCGTCCTGCGCCCCGGTGGTGACGTCGCCATACACGATCTCTTCGGCCGCCCGGCCGCCGAGGGCCATCGTCATTTGGTCCAGGAGGGCCGCCTTCGAATAGAGGTCGCGCTCCTCGGGGAGGTGCTGGGCGTGGCCGAGGGCGGAGAGCCCGCGGGGCACGATGGACACCTTCACGATCGGATCGGTGTGTTCGAGAACCCATCCGACGACGGCGTGGCCGGACTCGTGGTGGGCGATGATCTCTCGTTCCTCGGGCGAGATCAGTTTGTTGTTCTTCTCCAGCCCCGCCACAACGCGCTCGACGGCCCGCTCGAAATCGTCCTGCTGAACTGCCGCCTTGCCATCGCGAGCCGCGAGCAGGGCGGCCTCGTTGCAGACGTTTTCGATCTCGGCCCCGGCAAAGCCGGGCGTCCGGCGGGCCAGCTGCTCCAGGTCCACCGTCTCGTCGAGCCGGAGGTCAGCGACGTGCACCCGGAAAATCTCCGTTCGCTCCCGCCGGTCGGGCTTGGGAATGGCAATCTGGCGATCGAACCGGCCCGGGCGGAGCAGGGCCGAGTCGAGCACGTCGGGGCGGTTGGTGGCGCCCATAATCACCACGCCCTCGTCGGAGCCAAACCCGTCCATCTCGACGAGCAGTTGATTCAGGGTATTGTCACGCTCGTCGGTCCCGCCCCCCACCTGCCCGCGTCCCCGCGTCCGTCCGATGGCGTCCATCTCGTCGATAAAGATGATGCAGGGCGCCTTCTGCTTCGCCTGCTCGAAGAGATCGCGGACCCGGCGCGCCCCAACGCCCACGAACATTTCCATGAAGTCCGACCCGGAAATGGAGAAAAAGGGCACTCCCGCCTCGCCGGCCACGGCTTTTGCCATGAGCGTCTTGCCCGTGCCGGGCGGACCGACCAGCAGGACCCCCGTCGGCGGCGCCCCCCCGCGCCGCGTAAACTTCTCGGGGCGTTTCAGAAACTCGACGACCTCCGCGACCTCTTCTTTCGGCTCCTCCAAGCCGGCGACGTCGTCGAACGTCACGCGCTCCGCGGCGTCGTCTTCGAGCAGCGTGGCCGTGCTATCGCCGAGATCAGCGCTGCGCCCCCCAGCCGTCATGGTCCGCATGAAGAAGAACCAGATCCCGACGATCAGCCCCAGGGGAAGCCCCCAGAGCAGCAGGGTTTCCATCCATTCCTCCTCCTGGATCGCCGTGAAGGTGACGGCTCGTCCGTTCGTCTCCGCGGCCGCCTGATTGTGCCGACGAAGGAACGCGGTCAACCCGTGGGCATCGGGCTTGGTGGTGACGAAGGCCCGCCGCTCGGCCCCGGGCCCTTCGTCGTCCGGGGCCGTTTCGACCGCGCCGGACCGGACCGCGTCGGCCCTGAAGGTGCCCTCGATGCGCGAACCGTTAACGATCTCGACGCGCTCGACGTGGCCGGAGTCGACGTGATCGAGGAATGTGCTGTACTCGATCGTGGGAGGAGTGTTAGCGGTCTTCCACCGGAGCCCGAAGTGAATCAGAAGGGCGACCACAATCGCGCCCCCGATCCAGAGCGCGAACTGAGACCGGAGCATCGCCCACAGCCTCGCGGGCCCGGCAGGGTTTCGATGTGGGTCGGACCCCGACGATGTGGAATGAGATTTTGGCATGACGGATGTGTCGTTACGTGGAGGACCGGCCTGAGTAGGGCCGGAAATGCTGCGGCGGAGCCTGTTGCCTCTCAGGCCAATCGGATTGCCGAACGCATCACCCTTCTCCGCTCGAATCGGGGGGCGCAGGGCTCTCCTGCGGAGCGGCGGTGGAGTCGCGAGCGGGTGCAGCGGTGGGGTCGCGTTGCTGCGCCGGTGTAGAGGGGTCTTCTCTGGAGCGGGCGGGATTCGGGAGGTCCTGCCGCGAGCGCGCCGACGAGTCCGCAGACACTGCCGGACGCTGAGGCCTCTCTTCGGAGACGGCGGCAGAATCTGGTGCGGTCGAAACCGCCGCGGTATCGGAGGGCGCGCCTTCTTCCGGAGGCGTTTCGTTTTCCGACGAGTCGGAAGCGGCGGACTCCGGAGCCGCGCGCTGCTGCTCCAGGTACGCGAGGAGCTTCTGCGCCCGGTTCGCCTCTGGGGTTCCCGCATACTTCTCGGTGAGGTACGTGAAGAGCATCTCCAGGGGACCCGCCAGCCCGGCATCCGAGGAGTCTGGCCGGGTCGAGTCGGCCCTTGCCACCCGGTCGGCTCCCCCACGATTGGCCGTCGTGTCCTGTGCCGAGCGGGTCGTCGTGTCCGGGAGGGACGCTGAAGAATCAGCCCTCACGCTGTCCGGGCGCCGAACGCGGCGATCCCGTTCGGCGGCCGCGGTTGAGTCGCCCGCTCGGCGCCGACGAAGCTTCGCCTCGCGCGCCGCGAGATCGGGGCGCGCTTGCTCCGCAGAGTCCGGGGCCACGTCCGCAGTATCAGGATGTCGTTCGGGCCGGCGGAGCGCTCGCTCCGGAGTGCTTGGAGCAGCGGTCGAGTCAATGGCGCGCTGCGGTCCGGCTTGACCGCCCGTCGTATCTGACTGTGTGCGCTTGCGCGGAGGGGGAGTCGACCGGGTTCCATCTACCGTGTCGGCGTCCGCGTCGGCCCCCGTCGACAGCTCATCACTGGTCTGCGCAAGGGAATCTACGTGGCGCTCGAACTGGGCCTGGAGGCGCCCGCTGGAATCGGGGGATGCGGATCGGTGATACAGCACTCCAGCCGCCAGTAGTGCACGCGGCGCTACGGAGCTCTCGGGGTACGTCTGGGCCACGACAAGCAACTTCCCGAGGGCCGCGTCGGGGGGGCCATTTTGCCACGTCTCGTAGGCCTGCGCGTACGCCGAGTCGGCGGCACTCGCCTCGGAGTCTGCCCCTGGCTCGGCTCGTTCCAGGCCAAGTTGTTCCCGGGCCCGCGTTGCGTAAGACGTGCCGGGGTGCTCCTCGACGAGTCGGCGATACGCCTGGGTGGCCGCCGTCGAATCTCCCTGGGCCCGATGAGCCTGGGCCAGTCCGTACAGGGCCTTCGGGATCACAGGGTGGCCGTTATGCTCGTCTAAAACCCGCCGAAACCAGGTGGCAGCCGAGTCGGGGCGGCCGGCGGCCCGGAGAAGGGCTTTGCCCAGCTTGTACCGTGCGACGGCTCGGTTTTTTTTCATCTCGGCCCGGCTCGCAGAATCCCGTGGCACCGCCGAGAGATCGACGACAGAGGCCGACGATCCCTGTCCCCCCGACGTACCGTCCGTCCGAGTCCCTCCCTCGTCGGCGGTAGACGGGCCATCCCCCCCCTGAATGGCATTTGTTCGACGCCAGTTGTCCACCAGGGGACGATCGCCCCACGTCTGTTCAAACCGGCGACGCCCCTGCTGTACCAGGGTTGGGTCGCGGTAAAAGAGGAAGCCCGCGTCGGTTCCCTGTGTCTGGACGGCGGTTGCTTGCGACGACGATTGGCCGCCCCCGGACCTGGCCTGTCCGCCCCCTCGGAACTGTTGCTGGCGCTCCCTTCGAGCCTGAGCCTCTTGTTCCTGTGCCTCCAGACGCTGCTTCCGGAGCCGCTCCACGACCGCCTCGAACTCCGACGGAGGCATCCGGCCGAGGCGCAAGAGCGAATCCATCCGGGCCACAGCCTGGGACTGATCGGCAAGGCCCCCGAAGCGCTCGGCCTGTGCAGCGGCATCGATCGGCGTTCGGGGAAGCACGCGGGTTTGCTGATCGCTGTTCACCCCCCCCTGGTCCGACCGAGAAGAAAGGGTCGTCGACGCCGTGTCGAAGTGGGCCGCCGCCTGCGTGAAGTCCTCGAACGTGTCGCGGTAGAGCGTGGCCAGATCGTAGTGCAGGCGCCCCTGAACCGTCCCGCTAGGGGTCTCGTCCCCCCGGAGTGCAGCAGTGAGAACCCCTTTCGCCTCCTCGGGCCGGCCCTGCTTCTCATAGAGCCGTGCCCGGACGCGCGCAATCTGTCCTCGCATCTCGTTCGTGTCGTCCTCCCGTTCCAGCGACTCGAGGCGCCCCAGGGCCCCCTCCGGATCTCCGCTTCGCCCCTGCATTTCGATGGCCGCCAGGCGGGACGCAAACTCCAACTGATACGATGGGCTGTGCCCCGAGGCCTGTCGGTAGGCGGCCTGCGCCTCGTCGAAGCTGTCGAGCGTTTCGTGGACCTGTCCCAGAAGAAACGCCCCTCGGGCCCTTACCTTATCCGGAAGGCTTTCGGAGCCGTCCAGTCCTCGGGCGAGGGCCTGCTTTGCCTCCTCCCACTCTTCCCGTCGGATCTGGAGCTGTCCCCGGGCCAATCGCATCCGCGCAGTCCAGGGGCCGGGGTTCGCTTTCGTGTTCAAAGCGGCACGCAGGGCCTCCGCGGCCTCCGGGTACCGGCCGGCCGCCAGGAGCGTCTGGACCAGCCGAAACCGGGCCTCCCCTTCGCGCTCCCCCGCCAGTGCAATGACCTCCCGGAATTTCTGGGCGGCCCCGACGTAGTTCTGCTGGTAGTATCGAGACCGCCCGATGAGGAGCAGTGCATCGTCGACCCACTTCGAATTCGGATGCTCTCGAAGCACCTCCGCGCTCTTCTGAATCGCTTTCTCGAACGGAGACTGGCCCGAGGAGGCCTGAACCTCAGGGAACACAGAGATGTAGCGAGCCCGGCTGATCTCCGACTCGGACTGATTCACCGACTTGAGCCCCTTCTCGAAGGCCTCAGTCGCATTGTGGAAGGTGTTGTAGTAGGCCGTGAAGTCGTCGTACTGACGTCCCACAAACGATCCGCGACCGCACCCCAGCACCAGCCCGGCCACCACCAGGGCGAGACCGAGGGCCCAGGGCGGGCGGGACAGCTGCCAGAACCGACGATCGGGAAAACGGCTCATAGCGATACGGCAACCGCGCCGGCCAGTGTGGAGACGCTCGCAAGAGCAC
>PXTN01000130.1:7828-15191 GCA_003022565.1 Bacteroidetes bacterium QS_3_64_15
AAGAGCACAGAACGAGGGCGGGACCTGGCGGGATCCGTCCAATCCCCGACGAGCAGACACGACCGTGCCTCTACTTCACCGAGCTCACGTGAACGGTGTTGGTCCCCCCCCGAGCCGGCAACGGCATTCCGACGGTAATGACGACCTTGCTGCCGGGCTCTACCAGTTCGTGTTCATGGAGCACGCTGTGGACCCGGGCGATGCCCTGGTCGGTGTCCTGCTGGAAGGGGATGTAGAAGGCCTCGGTGCCCCACAGGAGTCCAAGCTGGGCCACCACCCGCTGATTATCGGTAAAGGCGTAGACGGGCATGCTGGGCCGGTGCCGGGCGATGGCCCGCGCGGTAGCCCCCGAGTTGGTCAGACAGCAGACCGCCTCCGCCCCCACCTGTTCAGCGAGGCGGCAGGCCGTAAAGCTGACGCTGTCGGTCACGTTTTCGCCCCGTTCGAGCTGCTCGGGCGCCATGGTCAGGGACCGACGCTGCTCGTACCAGTACTCTTCGGCCTGACGGATGATCTGGTTCATCGCCTCCACGACCCGGACGGGATGCTCCCCGACGGCCGTCTCGGCGGACAACATCACTGCGTCGCTGCCGTCGAGCACGGCGTTGGCCACGTCACTCGCCTCTGCCCGGGTGGGGCGGGGATCCTCCACCATGCTCTCCAGCATTTGCGTGGCGGTGATGACCGGCTTGGCCTCCTCCATCCCGCTCCGAATGAGCCGCTTTTGCGTGCCCGGCACTTCCTCCATCGGCATCTCGATGCCAAGGTCGCCCCGCGCCACCATGATGCCGTCGGTCACCTCCAGGATGGCATCCAGGTTGCGCACGGCCTGCGGCTTCTCAATCTTAGCGATGACGCTGGTATTCTTATCCTTCTCATTGATTCGGTGCACCAGGGCCTCCACGTCGGAGCGCTCCTGCACAAAGGAGAGCGCCACTGTGTCGACGTTCAGCTCAAGGCCGAGCTCAAGGTCTTTCAGATCCTTCTCCGTCATCGGCGGCGTGGAGGTCCGGATGTCGGGCAGATTGACGCCCTTCCGCGACCGCAGCGGCCCGCCTTCCATAACGGTCGCCCGCAGGCCTGAGTCGTCCTTTCCGGTCACCTTGAGCTCAAGGAGCCCGTCGTCGATCAAAATCCGCTCGCCCTCGCGCGCATCCTGCACCAGCGAGTCGTAATCGATGAAGATGCGATCCCCTGTCGTCTCCTCCGGCGGGGTGGACGTCACCTGTACCTCTTCGCCCTCGCGCAACATGACGGATCCGTTTCGAACCTCCCCGACCCGGATCTTCGGACCCTGCAGGTCCTGCAGAATCGTGACCACCTTGCCCTCCGCCTGGGCTGCGTCTCGGACTCGCTCCACGCGCTCGACGTGTTCCTCGTGACTCCCATGCGAAAAGTTCATGCGCGCAACGTCCATGCCTGCGGCTACGAGGCGGCGGATGGTCTCCAGCGCCGTCGTCGCTGGACCCAAGGTACAGACGATTTTGGTTCGGCGGCTCATGTCTGAAGGGTGTAAAGAGAAGGTGGGCGGACGAATGCGTGCGGGACGCTATCCACAGGACCCCAGCGCCGGCCTCAGTGCTCCCGCCTTCCAAACCTATACGCTCTCCGATAGAAATGCGTGATGGGGACGGCGTCAGTCCTGTTTCCCCAGAAGTCTTCACGGGACGGTGGCGGACCCGGGGGACGACCGGGTCCCGTTCGGTCGGTCGTGCAATGGCACGTCCGAAAGCTGTTCGTTCCGAACGCTGGGGCGGGACCGCGACTCCAGGGCACTCGACACCATGATGAGCTCTCCAACATTTTCGAGCGTCAACAGGCCCATGAGGCGGTCGTCGTCCACCACCGGTACGGTGGAGCAACTCTTCGCATTCATTTGCTGGAACACTTCGTCGAGGGGCGCCCCCGACTCGGTGGTGAAGAAGTCCTGATCGGCCACGTCGGCCACAGGGGTCTCCTCGTCGTAGTCGGACAGAGACTGGATGAGCCTCTTGCGGCGAAGGAGGCCCACGATGCGGCCATTTTCAACGACTGGGAAGTCGTGATCCGTGCCGGCGAGCAGCTCGTCTACCGCGTCGCTCAGCGTGTCGTCGACACTGAGGGTCACAAATCGGGTCACCATGGCCTGACGCACCGGCGTGCCTTCGGTGAACGCCCGGTACATGGCCTGTTGCGACTCCTGCTGGGCCCCCACGTAGACGAACAGGGCGATGAACAGGAGGATGGGATTGAACCACACGATTCCAATCAGGCCGAAGAGAATGGCCATGGCCTGTCCCACGTTGGCCGCCGTTTGGGTGGCCTGTGCATAATCCTGGCGGAGGGCCAGCAGCGATCGGAGCACGCGGCCGCCGTCCATCGGGAAGGCCGGAAGCAGATTGAAGCCCGCCAGCACGGCGTTGATCCACATCAGAGAGGCAATGATGTGCTGGCCGGGCGCCGTAAGTGCATCGGGGGCGAAGGTCCCGCCCGTCACGAGAAGCAAAAACGCCAGCCCCGCGGCAATAACGATGTTAACGACCGGGCCGCCGATGGCAATCCAGAACTCTTTCATCGGCTCCGACGGAATGCGCTCAAGCCGGGCGAGGCCCCCGATGGGATAGAGGGTGATGCTTCGGGTGGGCACTCCGAAGCGTTTCGCCGTGAGCGCGTGTCCCAACTCGTGCAGAATCACGCAGAGAAAGATCCCCGTGACAAGCCCCGTTCCCGAGAGGGCGGCCCCGAGGCTCTGACTCTGCACGTAATAGTACGCGAAGATCGCGGCGACGAGCAGCAGAAAGGTCCAGTGCAAGAAGATCCCAATCCCGGACACGGACCCGATCTTGAGCGACCGCTTCATTCGCCTCTGGAAATTGGTCGACAGTGGGCGTGAGGGGCGAACGAGGAGGCGGACACCGTTGGTTCCACCGGTGCACCGTTCCGAATACCGGTGCAGGGAGCGGGGCAGACCGCTTCAGAAATGAGACGCGTTTGCGTCTGGGCCTCAGTCAGGGTCGCTCATTTATGCGGGCCAGCTTCGGCCAGAGATTTTCCTTCCAGTACGGGGTGCGGAGGTGCTCCACCAGGGCCATGCGGTACCGTCCGCTCTCGGCGGCCATCTGCACGAGACGTCGCTCCGGACCGGTGTCCCGCCAGTAGGCTTCCGTCAACGCGCTCTTCTCGCCAATGAGGGAGGGCACGGCGGACTCGTAGGTCACCCGGATGCGCTCGGCCTCGTAAGATCCCGCCTCCGTCTTCACCGTCTCGGTGCCCCGCAGCACCGCCCGGGCCGGCACGTGCGCGCCGCTGTCCGCCACCGCCACCGCGAACGAGAGCGTGTCTGTTTCGCTAAAGTCGAGCCCTCGAATGAGCAGGGGAAGCTGGGCGGGCGGATACGAATTGGGCTGCGGAGAAAAGGACGCGCGGCGGTTGCCGTAGTCGTCGCTGCGCTTGCGCACTTCGATCGACCCCTCCGGCGGGAAGGCCACCTCTCGGTACAGGTTGGAGCACCAGTCGAAGCTCGTAAACGATTGCTTGAAGGGCCGCAGGTCCTGTTGCCGCGCGTTGACGACCCAGTTGCGCTTGTACTCGTAGGACCCGCTCTCAACCTCGTAGAAGAAGGCGTACTTGAAGGACGAGACGCCCGAGCCGTCGGTCCTCTTCGTCATCTCGGCGGGACTGAACCGATGCTTCACGAGATACGTGCCCGCCACAAACCGCTGCTCGTTCTCCCGGCCGTACTGATCTTGCGAGCGCTCGACCTGATAGAAAGCCACCTCGGCCTGCCCGTCGTCCCAGAGGTCGTCGGTCAGGTAGGACGTCTCCGTGAGGGCCGGCGGGTCGGGCTCCGGCGCGGCAGCAGGGTCGGTGCACCCCGACGACAAGATACCGGCGACAATGAGCAGGCACAGCAGGCGTCGGGCAGGGCGTGACAGCATGGGGACGTGAAAATTGGACCGCGGGGAGAAACGACGATCAACGCTTCCGTCACAACCTCCCCACGACTCGTTACGTCCCTCGGTTCCCGAGGAGCCACCAACCGAGCAGGAAGAGCAGCCCGAGCACGACGGCAGCCGTGACGAGGGGACGCCGGCGAAGCGCGGCTCGCACCGGCTCCGTGGGACGCACCTCAACGCCGTCGAGGTTCAATAGCCGTCCGAAGGATCCGGGGCGCGCCCCGGCCCCGATCCGGGCAATCGAATCTCCTCGCAGACGCACCTCTGCGGTGAGGCCCGAAATCCGGAGGGCTTCGTGAGCGCGGCCGGTTGTCCGGGCGCGATCGGTGGCAAAAGGGCCCGACGCAAGGAGACGACGCCCCGCCCGCAGGCTAGGGAGGTCTATGACAATCCGATCTCCCGTTCCCCGAATGTCGATGTCTTCTCCGTCAACGGCCAGTTGGAGGTCGGCGAGAACTTCGAGGGGAAGGGACATGTCGAACGTGGGCGCATCCGTGAGAGAGATGAATCGTCGGAAGTCCCGCATCGCGAGGGATGAGGACAGAAAATGGAGAACCTTAGAACGGCACCGGGAAGGGGGCGTCCTTCTGTCGAACAGACGCCCCCCGCGGAGCCGTTTTGTGCAACACTGGCCGGAGAGGAGCACCTAGGATTCGTTCTCCTTCGTCCTGATCCTGAGGGTCCCGTTCATCCTCCAGTGCGCATGCTCGGCATCATCGCCGACCTTGCTAGGCACGTGGAGCTCGAAGTCGTCGAACTCGTAAGTGATCTGTGCGCCTCGCCCTGTGAGCTTATCGTATAGACGGATGGCGAGCTCCGGCCACGTTTTGGTGTCATCTAATTCAGCCATGATCGGGTATTGGTTCGTTTTGAGAAGTGCGTAGGAGGAAGTTGCTCCTGGGACCAGCGCCGGTCCGAGGTGCATTTGTTGGATGGAAGTCCAGCGGAGGGGCTCTGGTTTCCGCCTCTCGGTGAAACGTTCTCGTAATGCTCCCCGCAAGGACTCAGGGGCCTGTCTGTTTCTACAATCCATTTTTCCCTTCGTCCGTAGGGGACGATCTAGACCTGCTCTTCACACTCTCCCTTCGTTATGGTTCGTTCCTCCTCGACCGTCCTCGTCACTGGTGCGACCGGCTACGTGGGAGGTCGTCTCGTGCCTTGCCTGCTGCAGGAGGGGTACACGGTTCGGTGCTTTGCGCGCGATGCCGAGCGGCTCCGGGCGCAGCCGTGGAGCGACCGGGTGGAGGTCGCCGTGGGCGATGCTCTGAAGGCCGACACCATACCGCCGGCCATGGAAGACGTCGAGGCGGTCTACTACCTCATCCACTCGCTCGGGGCTGGGGAAGACACCTTCGAGGACCGGGACCGCCGGGCCGCCACCAATGTCCGCCGGGCCGCCGACGAGGCGGGCGTGCAGCGGATCGTCTACCTCGGGGGCATGCGGCCGAAGGGAGAACAGCAGTCCAAGCACCTGCAAAGCCGTATTGAAACCGGCAAGGTGCTCCGCGATGGATCGGTCCCTGTCACCGAATTCCGGGCCGCGCAGATTGTCGGGTCGGGAAGCCTCTCGTTTGAGCTGGTTCGCTACCTCACCGAGCGGGTGCCCATTCTGATCTGTCCGCGATGGGTCCGCACGCCCACCCAGCCCATCGCCATCCGCAATGTGCTTCAGTACCTCATGGCGGCCCTCGATCAGCCCGACAGTGCCGGAGAGATTATAGAGATCGGCGGCCCCGACGTATTCACGTACGCTGAGATGTTTACGAAGTACGCCGCGATACGGGGCCTCAATCGACGGATTGTGAACGTGCCGCTTCTGACGCCACGCTTATCCTCTCACTGGATTGGACTCGTGACCCCGATTTCCAACACCATTGCCCGGCCCCTCATCGAAGGGCTCGATAATGAGGTCGTCGTGGACGACCCGTCGAAGGCTCGGACCCTCTTCCCGGAGATCGAACCCATAACATTCGAGGCCGCCGTCCGACTGGCCCTGCGCCGGGCCGAGTCCGGCACCATCCCTACCGTCTGGAACAGTGCCGTTTCCTCGACGCCCAACGAGGCCCCGTTTACACAGCTGGATATCAGCGAGGGCCTCTACCGGGAGGAGCGGTCCGTGGACGTGGCGGCCCCGCCGACCGTTGCCTTCGACACCATTGAGCGCCTCGGGGGCGACACAGGATGGCTTTATGGCGACGCCCTGTGGCGCCTGCGCGGCTGGATCGACGAGCTGGTGGGCGGGGTGGGCTTTCGGAAGGGGCGCCGCGACCGCGAGAACCTGCGCGTGGGCGATGCGGTCGACTTCTGGCGCGTGGAGGCGCGCGAGGAGGATCGCTTGCTGCGCCTGCGGGCCGAGATGCGCCTCCCGGGCCGCGCCTGGCTGCAGTTCGAGGTCTCGCCTCGAGACGACGGGGCTCACAGCCGCATCACGCAGACGGTCTTCTTCGAGCCGAAGGGCCTCCCCGGGACCCTGTATTGGTCCCTCGTCCGGTGGCTCCACCGTTCGCTATTCGCAGGTCAGCTCCGTGCCCTCGCCGACCGGACCGAGCAGCGCGCCGCCGATCGGGACGACGCCCCGCAGGCCTCCGAAGCGGCACGCCTCTCCACCTCCCCGTAGCGGCCGCCGTTTCCCCGTCAGTTCATGCCCCAGATGGCCGCGTTGAGCGCGAGGGCGTAGGTGACCCACATCAGGTAGGGCACCAGGAGCCCCCCGGCGGCCGTTCGAATTCGAAAGAAGCGGTCCAGCGTCCAGGCCAGCGTGCCCCAGAGGAGGAGAATGACGACGAGCCCGAGGGCGGGCGACCGGGCCCCGAAAAAGGCAAACGACCAGCCGGCATTAAGCGCGAGTTGCACCGCGAACACGATGAGGGCGTTGCGAACGCGAGGGTGCCGGAATCCGCGGCGCCACACGAGGAAGGCCGCGAGGCCCATCAGGGCGTAGAGCAACGTCCAGACCGGTGCAAACACCCAGTTCGGCGGGGTAAAGCCCGGCTTGGCGAGGGTGGGGTACCAAGTTGTAACAGAGGTCTGTGTGGCCCACCCGGCCAGCAGCCCGACCGCCTCGCAGATCAGGATGGCCCCGAGGGCCTTGCTCGAAAATTCGAGTGTTGTGCGCCAACTGTCAATCATTGGTGGCTCTGTGGAGGAACCGACGTGTGATGAGAATAAGCAGGTTCCCGGACGTTTTCATGATGGAGGGCGAACAATCATTCCAAGGAACGCGGCTTCCGTGGGCTGGGACGCTTCGTCCCTCGATCAGGATTCTCCGCACTGACCGGCTCTCCCAGCCTAACCGATAATTCCCTCTCGTTTCCGGTCCTACTCATTTTCAGGCACGTTCGAATTCTCGCAATAAAGAGCCCCGTCCTTCCGAGTTATCTCAATTATCGAGGATCGCTATGCACGTTACCAATCGCTCCGAATCGGTT
>PXTN01000131.1 GCA_003022565.1 Bacteroidetes bacterium QS_3_64_15
TGGAGACCTGTGTCCAACAGGGGCGTTCGGTCATCGATTACCTCAGGGCAACGATGTCCCTCGGGATGGAGCCCCTGCCACTTCGCTAAACAGGTACGCGCCTCGCGACTTCTTCGAAATTGCCACCAGGTCTTGAAAAGCCAGAACCCAGCACCCTATCCACGGTCATTGGGGCCTTCAAATCGGCCGTTACCCGCCGCATCAACGAGAAGCGGGAGACCCCGGGAGAAACGGTCTGGCAATCGAGCTTCCACGATCACATCGTCCGGAACCGCAACCAGCTTCGCCGAATTCGCCACTACATCCGTACGAATCCACGGCGCTAGCACAAAGACTGAAGAGGAGATCAGGAGCCTGCCTCGTCCCCATTCAGGTGTTCGGCGAGAAAATCGTCAATCGCCTGGAGGTATTGCTCCTCTGACACCAGAAAGCCGTCGTTGTGCCCGCCCTCGATCTCGAGGAACTGCTTCGGCTCGGCGGCCGC
This sequence comes from Bacteroidetes bacterium QS_3_64_15, assembly GCA_003022565.1. Classification (GTDB taxonomy): domain Bacteria; phylum Bacteroidota; class Rhodothermia; order Rhodothermales; family Salinibacteraceae; genus Salinibacter. The sequence goes on from PXTN01000131.1 coordinate 485, forward strand.
CTCATAGACCTGCCGCCCCAGCGTGAAGGGCACGATGCGATCTCCGCGGCTGTGGATGAAGAGTGTCGGGACCTCGATTTCGTCCACCCGCGACTTATTGTCGAACTGATTCGTAGCGAGGGCACGCACCGGCAGAAATGGATAGTGGTGTGCCCCGATGTCCGGCACGTTCGTGAACACGGACTCGAGAATCACCGCACCGGGCTTTTCCTTTGCCGCGAGCCACGTCGCCGCCCCGCCGCCCATCGACCGACCAAAGACGACAATCTCTTGGGACGCAATGTCTTGCGTCTCCGTCAGGTACCGCCAGCAGGCTTCGGCGTCGCAGTAGATCCCCTCCTCGGACGGTGCCCCGGTGCTCTGTCCGTACCCCCGGTAGTCGACGATCAGGACGTTGAGGCCGAGCCGATGAAACTGCTGAACGCTCTCCATCCGCCCCGAAATATTCCCAGCGTTGCCGTGAAAAAAGAGAAGAGTGTGCTCCGCGGGGTCGCTGAGGCTCGTTTCACGTGAAACATCGGGCGCGGGGATCCACCAGCCGTGAAGCGTCTCGCCGTCTTTGGTGTCGAGATGCACCGTTTCGTAAGGCATTCCCGCATCGTCGGGCGTGGCGAGGAGGCGGCTGCTCGGCTGGAACAGGAGCTGGTCCTGAAATGCAAAGGCGAGGCCGACGATCGCCCCGTACCCGACGGCAACAGCGAGAACAGTGTTGACCATGAAACGACGCATGGTGGGAGCAAGCAGTGGCAGATTCGCGATCCCTCGGGGAACGCGACGTTCCACGTGAAACATATCGCTACGACCGCACAGCTACAATCTTTTTTTCGCCGAAGAAACTGTTACGCCCGAGAAGATTTTCCAGGTTGTATCGCTCAACCCCCACGTCCGGATCCGCTGAGCGGAGGGCCGCGATCTCGTCGCTCAGGTCACCGCCCTTGAGCGCGAGGAGACCCGTGGGCCACTCATCGTCACCAGTCGGTTCTTCGAGCGAAACGGCCACCCGGCGGTGCCACTGCCAGAGATCCGCAAGCGGGGCCGTGGCGCGGGCGACCGAATAGTGCGCCTCGCCCGTCCACTCCTCCGCCCGCCCGTTCCACGTGAAACAATTCTCCAGCCCCAGCCGCCGCGCGATCGTCCGCACGACGCGACTCTTCTTCCCTACCGAGTCGACGCCGACGACCGTCACTTCCGGCTCGCAGATCGCGAGCGGAATGGCGGGCAGCCCGCCCCCGGTCCCCCAGTCGACAATGGTAGAGCTGTCCGGAAAACCGCGGACCGTGAGCGTGAGGCAGTGCAGCAGGTGCCGCGTCCGGAAGGCGCCCTCCGTCTCCGGCGAGATGAGGTTGACGCGCTGGTTGAAGCGGAAGAGCTGCTCTTCGTAGCGACTGAGGAGTTCCTGCTGGGAAGAGGAAAGATGGGGAAACGGATCGAACGCCATATCCTTTAGGAAACAGAAGACACCAATTCGCCCATCGCTCACGTCAGGACTCGACAGAGATGGCTGAGATCCTTCGCATTACGGAGATGGAGCAGGTGAGGACCCACTCCCTCAAGGTTACCTTCAACGACGGAACCACAAAGCGAGTGAACCTCCGTCCTCTTCTCTGGGGAGAGGTGTTTGAGCCGCTCCGCGACCCCGATCGATTCAGCGAGGCGTACCTCGACAAGAAGATGGGCACCGTCGCGTGGCCGAACGGCGCCGATCTTGCCCCGGAGGCCCTGTACGAGCTGCAGGACGAGCAGGCGGCGGCGTAATCACGTCCACACTTCCATACCTCCACCCCTCCATACTTCCACGCTATCCACCCACCGAAACGGCCGTTTCACGTGAAACACCGAAGCCGTCGCCCGCCACCGTGTCGAGGTCGCGGTCCGTTGGGAGGGGCTCGACGCCCTCGTTCTTGAGCAGCACCATAAGCACGGAGATGTCCGACGCCCGCACGCCCGGCACGCGCGAGGCCTGGCCCAGGTTGTCCGGCTCCACGGTGCTCAGCTTCTCGCGGGCTTCCTTTGAGATGTTGTCGAGCGCGTGATAATCGAAGTCGTCGGGGATGGGCCATCGTTCCTTTTCCTCCATCTCCTCCACCATGTCCTGCTGCCGGTCGATATACCCTTCGTATTTCAGGTCGATCTCGATGAGGCGCGGCGCAGAGAGCATGCCGGGGGCCTCGGTGACCTCATCGTAGATCCCGGCGTGGCGCAGGAGCTCCTCGGAATCGACCTCCGGGCGCTTGCAGAGCTGGATCACGGGCCGCGGCTGATCGAGCGTGGAGGTGCCCACCGACCGGAGGTACTCGTCCACCTGATCGGGCGTCACGGTGGTGTCGGCCAGTGTTTCACGTGTAACATCGATTGCCTGCTCCTTCTCCCGCATGCGGTCGTAGCGCTGCTGTGAGGCGAGGCCCAGCTTGTGCCCGAGCTCCGTGAGGCGCAGGTCCGCGTTGTCTTGGCGCAGCAGGATCCGGTGCTCGGCGCGGCTCGTGAACATGCGGTACGGCTCGTCGGTCCCCTTCGCCACGAGGTCGTCGATGAGGACGCCGATGTAGGCCTCCGACCGCTTCAGTACGATCGGGTCGGCATCCCGCAGCTTCTGCACCGCGTTGATGCCCGCCATGATGCCCTGGGCTGCCGCCTCCTCGTAGCCGGTGGTGCCGTTGATCTGCCCCGCGAAGAAGAGGCCGTCCACGGACTTCGTCTCCAGGCTGTACTGGATCTGGTACGGGGGAAAGAAGTCGTACTCGATGGCGTAGCCGGGCCGGTGCATGTGGGCCTCTTCCATCCCCGGCACGGTGCGAAGGGCCTCGAACTGCACCTCCTCCGGCAAGCTCGACGAGAAGCCGTTGACGTACACCTCGTGCGTATCGCGCCCCTCCGGCTCAATGAAGAGCTGGTGGTGGTCCTTCTCGGAGAAGCGGTCGATCTTGTCTTCAATGGATGGGCAGTAACGCGGCCCCTCCGCCTCAATGCGGCCCGCGAACATCGGGCTCCGGTCGAAGCCGGTGCGCAGCACCTCGTGCGTCTCAGACGTCGTGTCCGTGAGCCAGCAGCAGAGCTGCTCGCTCACCGGCGGCAGGTCGTCGGCCATGAACGAGAAGGCCGTGGCGTCCGGGTCGCCGGGCTGCTTCTCCATGACGCTGTAGTCGATGGAGCGGCCGTCCACCCGCGGGGGCGTGCCGGTCTTGAGCCGCCCGCTCTCGAAGCCGAGGTCGTGCAGGCAGCCCGTGATGCCGTGGGAGGCGCTTTCCCCGATGCGCCCGCCGCCGAAGTTCTGCTCGCCGACGTGAATGACGCCGTTCGAAAACGTCCCCGTGGTGAGGATCACGGACGGGGCGTGGAATTCCTTGTCGAGGTTTGTGCGGACGCCCGTCACCGTCTCCCCGGCCTCGTCGGTCAGGATCTCCTTCACCATGTCCGATCGCATCTTCAGGGTGTCGATCGCCTCCAGCTCCTGCCGGATGGCCCAGGCGTAGGCGCGGCGACCGCACTGGGCGCGCGGCCCCCACACGGCCGGCCCCTTGCTCTTGTTGAGCATCCGAAACTGGAGGCCAGCCCGGTCGGTCGCCTTTCCCATGATGCCGCCGAGGGCGTCGATTTCACGTGCAATATGGCCCTTGCCGATGCCCCCGATGGCGGGGTTGCAGGACATCTGCCCGATGTCCGCGAGCTTCATCGTGATGAGGAGCGTGTCGGCTCCCATGTTGGCCGCCGCGGCCGCCGCTTCGCTGCCGCTGTGCCCCCCGCCGACGACGATGACGTCGTACTCGAAGTAATCCTGATGCATAACCTGTGACCCGTGATCGAGAGCGAAAGTCTACCGAAGAAGGACACCAAGACTCGGCGACCTCCATTAACGAAGCATCCGTCGCCGTGTGCCCGCCGCGCCCGCGGGACGACCGACGAAGACCAGCCAAGCGGCCCTCAGGGACGCTAGGACAGGGACGACACGTGATCTGTCCAAATACAACTCGGCCGTACAGAGGTGCGACACATGCTTTGTCCAGAAAAGGATCCTTGTAACCCTGAATCCGACCATCGGCGGTCTACCTCCTTCCGTTGAGAAGGGCGCCCCCATCTCCACGGCCACACCCCCAATGCTTCTACGTTCAGACGCCCATACGCCCGCACGCCCAGACGCATATCCCCATCTTCCACACCTCCAACCCTCCACACCTCCACACTTAACTGCCCATCTTCCGAAGAAAGCGCTGCACAGTGCGGCGGGTGGGGAGCTCCTCCTCGTCGACGTGCTGGGCCAGTTCCTCGAGGAGCTCCGTGCTCGTGCAATCGGGATGGTCAGCGAGATAGTGGAGCGCCACCGTGCGCAGCTCCGAACCGGCCCCGAAGTACGACTCATAGGAGCGCTCGCTCCGGCGGCCGTGGCGGTCGATGAGCCCCTGCAGTCCGTCGTCCCGGAGCTGCTGCGCCCACCGCCGCAACGTACGGGCCGTCACCGAGTCGTACACGTCGTAGACCCAGTCGTCCACGGCGGCAGCGCGTTGCTCGAACGCCTCGGCGACCTCCTCTTGCGCCTGGGCGTCGGACAGGGATTCTTCCTCGCGGTGCCGGGCATAGGCGCGGAGGAGTGAGAGACGAGCAGCGAGGCGACGAAAGCCCCCCTCCTCCAGGCGCGACAGTTGACGGAGCGGATCGTCGGACATAAGGTCAACGCGCAGGTGTGTAACCGAATGCCAGGATCTACTGTGCCTGCTTTGATTGAGCGGAAACGCCGTGAGGCGCGCCTCGCGGCAGGTCTTCCTTCATCAATCGGACGGATCGGTGTACAACCGGACAACGACGCGCACAAATGGATTCCGGCGCCTGACGTCCTAGCCGAATTAGCTGGCGGATTATGGTCGACGGGCATTCACGAGGGCGCCCCTCCGAACAGTTCAGCGTTTCGGGCAAGGAGCCAACCCACAACGCCTGCGAGCAACGCGGAGACGGCAAGGAGGGAGAGCCACCAGAGCCGGGTCGAGGTCGCATCCGCGTCGGGCGGCTCCAGCGGCGCGGGCTGGGGCGAGCCGTAGAGCACTGACGGAGCCCAGAAGAAGGGGCTGGTCTTTGCGGAATGGGTCTCCAGATACGTGAGCTTGGCTTGGCGGAGGGCCCGATCCTTCGGAAGGCCGTCCCGGAGGTTCCGGTAGAAATTCTCTGTGAGTGCCGAGCTCGCCTGATCGGCCGTGGGCCATAGATTGGACACCGTGGATTGTGCGCCCATCGCCCGGAAGGCATACTGCAGCCCCGCCATGCCTTCTCCGCCCCGCAGCGAGCCGCGCGCCGTGCTACAGCCACTGAGGACTGCGAGCGGAATGGTGTGGTCCCGAGACTGTAATTCATGCAAAAACAGGATGCCGTCCGAGGCCGAGTCAGGTTGGAGGAGAAAGGCATTCTGGAGCGGGGAGGCAGGATGCACGAAGGCGTGCGACGCCAGGTGAACCACGCCGGCCTGCCGGCGGGCCGTCGCAAATTTCGACTCCGTGGCGGCTTCGTCGAGAAACGCCTTCGCGTTCCCGACCTGTTGGATCAAGGCGTCCATCTCGGCCCGAACTCCCGGCAGGGAAGGGAGGGCGAGGGAGGAGTCTTCGGCGGCCTCAGGCAGGGTGGCACGGAGGGCCGACGGAAGGGTGCGGAGCGTGTCGAAGTTGGTGATCCCGAACGCCGCGAGGTCTGGGTCGAAGGACTCGGGGCTGACCAGGGTCGACGTATCGACTGCCATGGAGGCAGCCAAGTCAAGCGCCGTGGGACGCTGGTGCAGCACGAAGCGGGCCTGGCTGTGATCGTAGCGCCCTCCTGGCGTGGCCGTGGCCAGCATCGAAAACGGCACGTGAAACAGCGGCCCGTCGGGGACGACGGTCAGGGGCTGATCAGGCGACAGGTGCTCGGCAATGGGGGCATACAGGCGGTCGTGCAGTTCGCGAAGCGGCCGGAGGTCGAAGTGCATCGCGTTACTGTGGTGCGGTTTGTCCTCCTGGGCAAACAGGGGAGAGATGGATGTCACCTGGGCCCGCACCGAATCCTGTGTGAGCCCAGAGAGTGAAACGGTCCGGAGCGTATCGGCCGTGAGGACGAAGGCCGCCGACCGCGGCGCTCGGTCGTAGACGGGCCAAGGAGTGTCAAGAAAGTAGGAGACGAGGGCCCGGTCCTGCCGGGCAAGGGCATCGAAAATTTCGTCGAGAGAGGGACGGGCGTTCCTCGCGGAATCGAGCTGTAGGATGGTCTGACGCGCTGTCATAAGCGTCGCTTCGCGGGTGCGGAGGTCTGCTTCCGCTGCTTCGGAAAGGGTGTCCTTCCCGAGCCGGGTACGCACGTCGGTGAGCGTGTGGCTGACGCTGTCGAGCCGGGCGCGGGCCGACGCTGGCAGTTGGTTGGCGACCCGGGACTGGGTTCGCAGATCCTGCAGGTGACGGGCCCGGGACCGGTCGAGGGCAGTCAGGGCCTCGAAGGGCCGACCCTGCGCTAGGAGGGTGCGCACGAGACCGCGGTGCACGTCTCGCCACTGGGCGAAGGCGGTTGAGGCCCATTGGGTCGCCGTCAGCGACTCGCGGTATTTTTCGATAACCGCCACGCCCTGCCGGTAGTACGATTCTGCCTGGGCCCAGTTTTTTTGCTGCTCGTGTAGTCGACCGAGGGCCCGAAGGATGCGCCGCTGGGAGTCGAGGTCCCCGAGGTCCTCGGCCTGTCGGAGCGCCCGATTCAGGGTCCGGTCGGCCTGCGTCCACCGGTGGGTTTGGATGTGGAGCACCCCGAGCTTGAGAAGCGAAAAGGCATGAAGCCGAGTTGCGTCGTTCGTCTGGGCGTACTGGCGGGCCTCTTCGTTTAACTGATAGGCGCGGCCGAAGTGGCCCAGATACCCGAGGGTTTCGGAGAGGGTCATGGAAGCCTCGGCGTGCTCCTTCGTGTGCGGATCGGACACGGTGCGGGCCCGCCGGGCCAGATCCCGAGCGCGCTCCAGAGGAGCACGTTCGAACTCCGTATTGAGCGTTTTCTCCAGTAGAAAGTCGGACCTGCTCGACAGGATTTCTCCCCACAGTGAAGGATGGGCGTCCGGACGCAGTTTGCTCTGACGGAAGAGGCGTTCGGCGCGAGCGTAGTAGTGACGGGCCGAACGATAATCCTGTGTGCGCTGGTGTAGCAGTCCTACGTCGAGGTGGTACGCAACGCGGAAATCGAGGTCCTCCGCCGGAGTTTTTCTGAGGGCCTTAAGGTAGTGATCGATGGCTGAAGAGAGGTCTCCGAGAAAATAGTAGAGAAGTCCCTGATTGCGGTGAAGAACATGCGGCCATGCTGTCCCTTCCTTCTCCGTGGACGGGATGGGCGGATCCGATTCGAAATACGAATGCGCCCGTTCGAACGTCTTGAAGGCCTCGGGGAACCGCCGCAGGGCCGCCAGGAGGGCGCTCTCCACGTAGAACGTGCGCATCACGTTGTCGAAATACGGCCGCTCGACCGTCGACGGATCGAGATCCAGCAAACACTTCCGCGCCGATCGGACTTGAGTGAGGTACGCACGAATTGCGCCTTGAGAAACCGGAGAATCGCCGGACCACGTCTGTGGAATCCCGTCGCCCCAACCAATGGGAGGGTCCGATTGAGCGGGCGCCCGACGTAAGCAGGTCTCCAAGGGATCGCTGGGGGGAGTCGGGACTGCGATGAGGAAGGCGCCGAGGAGAAGGGCCAGCATGGCCAATCGGGACGGTGGAAAGAAAGGACGCTGTTTGTTTTCTTCACCAAAAGCGGAGAAGACGCCGCAGGGAACCCACCATCGCAATTCTCACGCTACACAGCCCTTGACGTATGATCGTATCAGCCCAGAATTCTCCCAAGACTTTTCAGTCACGAACGACCTCTCAGATGACAGGTGGAGGTGGCAAACCATCCGGAGGAGATGAGCCCACGGGCGGTAGCGACGACGAAGATGAGGAATAGAAATTAAGTACGTGTGCCGTCCATCGCAAAGGCGCTGAGGGGGAGTCCATCGTTGAACTCGCCCCTGGCTCATGAACCCGTGTATGGAAATGGTGAATCGGGCAAAATCCTGAGAGGGGGCCGGGCTCGCGACTCAGAACGCCGCTCGATCGGGAGTCCTACGGGGAGGATCGGCGGACGGCGGGCCGCCCTACGGAGCGGCCGTAAAGGGAGGCGGTGCACGTGCAGGCCTCGGTGCAGACCGGGCAATTCGGGCGCGTGCCGGTGCGAGAATAGTAGCGGTCGACCGTCGCCAGACGCGTGAACTCGTACTTCTCAAACAGCGTGCGGCTGTCGGTGGGGGCGGGGCGGTGCCAGGCGACGCCGAACGCACGGGACACGTCCCGATCGGCAAGCACCGCGAGTCTTCGGTCGTAGAACGCTGAGCCGATCCCCCGGCCCTCCCAGTCGGCTCGTACACACGAAAGGTGGAAGATGCCGTTCGCGTCGGCGAGCGGCAGAGGCAGATCGAGCACGTCGAGCCCAAGATACTGGCGCGTATATGCCCGGTCCCCCACGTCGAGGAAGGACAGCCCGACGAGTTCGTCGTCCGGGGCGGCGACGGCCACGAGGCCGACGGCCGAGTGCGTCGGATTCAGGGCCGCCTCCATCCAGTTCTTCTGCGTGGAGGGGGCACCCCCAAACCGATCGTCCCAGAGCTGTTGCGCTGCGGGGGCATCGGGCCGCCTGAGGGGGCGGAGCGAGACCGTTTCTGGGAGAGGCATGGACACGTGAAGACTTGCGTGTGCTGCCGACGAACGAAGGGCCTCGGTCGCCGTAATGGGTAGATACTCGGTCCCGACGGCATCCCGATAGCCGTCGGGACTGTATCCAGATCTTCCAGGTGGCGACTGCCCCGCTCATGATCCTCCACACCCTTCGCCTCCGGTCGTTCCGCGCCCACGCGGAGAGCGAGTTCGACCTTGCCCCGTCGATCAACCTGCTCTACGGGCCCAATGGGGCGGGCAAGACGAACGTGCTTGAGGCGGTCCATTACCTGTGCCTCACCAAGAGCTTCACCGCCGCGCGCGACCGGTACGCCGTGCGGAAGGGGGCGCCCTACTTCGAGGTGGAAGGCATCGTCGCGAACGTGCGGGAGGAGCCCGTGACCGTGCGGCTGGCGTACGTGCCGGGCGAGGGCAAAAAGATCTTCGTCAACGGCGTAGAGCTCGACCGGCTGGCTGACATCGTGGGTACGCTGCCGGTCGTGGTGTTTTCGCCGGAGGACTACGACCTGACGGCCGGGGGGCCCAGCGAGCGACGCCAGTTCATGAACAACATCCTCAGCCAGGCGCGCCCCGTCTACATGGACGACCTAATGACGTACCGACGGGCGCGCCGCCAGCGAAACGAGGTGTTGCGCGACTACAGGACGCGTCCGGATCCGCCCCCGACCGAGCTTCTGGAGCCCTGGACGGAAAAGCTCGTCACGCTGGGCAGTCGCATCGTGCACCGCCGCCAGCAATTCCTTCAGGACTTCGGCGACGACCTCGCAGAGGCGTACCGGCGCATCGAAGCGGTGGCCGAGCGCCCCACCATCGAATACGACACCTTCGCCGACCTCCCCCCCGACGCCCCTCCCGGCGACGTGGCCGATGCCTTCCGCGCGGCCCTCGACCGAAAGAAGAGACAGGAGCGGGACCGCGGCACCACCCTCGCGGGCCCGCAGCGCGACGAGCTCATCTTTCGGCTCGATAACCTGGAGGTGCGTCGCTACGGCTCGCAGGGGCAACACCGCACCTTTGCGATGGCGCTGAAGCTGGCGCAGTATTTTTATCTGCAGGCCCGAAGCGACACCGAGCCCCTGCTGTTGCTCGACGACGCGTTCGGCAAGCTCGACGCGGACCGGACCGGGGTCTTCCTCGACCTCCTTCGGTCCGACGCTGTCGGGCAGAGTCTCGTCACGGCCACGCGCCGCGGCCCGTTTGAGGCGACGCTCGGCGCCGATCCCGACGCCCATCGCGCATTCCGGGTGCGCCGCGTAGACGGAGCGGCCGAGGTGACCCCGGAGCGGCCGAGCAGTGCCGCCGGCAAATCCGGCGAGGCCGTGACGGCCCCCGAAGCGGCGATGACCGATCCATCTAGCCCGGCCGCTCCTCAAAACTGAGACCGGGCGCCGATCCGTTTTTTCGTGTAATCGTTCATGCTGCCCTTGTCACAATGAGATCGCCCTCCACAACACGCCGTGCTGCTTACCGACGAGTGGGGCCCTGGGCCCTTGTGCCCGCGCTCCTTCTTCTCCTCGCGCTGTCTACCGGGTGCGTCTCGACGGGCCTCAACCCGGTGAGCGGAAACACGCGGGCCTACGGGTACTCGTGGGAGGAGGAGTTGAAGCTCGGCACGAAGGCGGATAAGCAGATCCAGAATCAGTATGGGGTATACGAGGACGAGGAGCTGCAGCAGTACGTCGACGAGGTCGCGCAGGAGGTGCTGGCGGAGAGTCACATCCGGCGCCCCGAAACGCCCCAGAAGTTTCGGGAGACGGAATTTCACTTCCGCGTTCTCGACAGTCCCGCCATCAACGCCTTTGCGCTGCCCGGTGGGTACGTCTACGTGACGCGCGGTCTCCTCGCCCACCTCAACAATGAGGCGCAGCTCGCTGTCGTGCTGGGCCACGAGATCGGTCACGTGGAGGCCCGCCACGCGTCGCAGCAAGCGGGTCGGAAGCAGCTCACGCAGGGACTCCTCATTGGAGGCGCCGTGCTCGGACAAGCCACCCTCGGGGGAAACGTAGGACGGCAGGTTCTGAATATCGGGGGCACCGCCGCGCAGCTCCTCTCGCTCAGCTACAGCCGCGACAACGAGCGCGAGTCCGACCGGCTCGGGGTTGAGTATGCCGTTCGGGCCGGATACGAGGCCGCCGAAGGGGCCGAGTTCTTCGAATCGCTGGAGCGGGTGCAGGAGCAGAGCGATCAATCGATCCCGACCTGGCAGTCCACCCACCCCGATCCAGGGGCGCGCAAGCAGACGATTCCGAAGCTCGCGCAGAAGTGGAAGACCAAAGTGGAGCAGCCCGCGACGGCGATGAACCAGGAGGCGTACTACGCGTCTCTCACAAACGTCGTGCTGGGCAAAAATCCGCGTCAAGGGTTCACTGAGGAGGGGGTCTTTTACCATCCCGAGCTTGCCTTTCGCTTCTCCGTTCCTCGTCGGTGGACCGTGCAAAACCAGCGCCGGCAGGTGGCCATCGTACACCCCGATCAGGCGGCGTACATGGTCTTTCGCTTTTCCGAATCGGACACCCCGGAGGCCGCGGCGCGCGCGTTTGCCGGGCAGGACGGCGTTACGGTCCGTGAGCGGCGGCGCGCCCCCGTGAATGGGAACGACGCGCAGCGGGTAGTCGCCCAGGCCCAAACGCAACAGGGAGAGACGGTCCGGCTGCTGACCTACTTCATTGCTTACGGCGACCACGTTTACGAATTTCAAGGCCTCACGACCGCCGATCGGTACGACACGTACCGGCGTGACTTCGAGGAATCGATGACGAGCTTCGCCCGCCTCGCCGATTCAGAAAAGCTCAACGTCCAACCCACCCGCCTTGTGATCGATTCAACCGAGCGCCGGGAGCCTTTTCGCGCGTTCGTCGACAAGTCTATCGACGAGAGGGCGTTGCCAGGCGAGATGACGAGAGCCGACCTCGCCATCATCAACCAACTCGCGCTGAGCGAGACCGTAACGCCGGATCGCCCCCTAAAACTTCCAGACTGATCGGTTGGGAACGTTTGAGGAGCCGAGAAGGGCGCGGCATGATTCTCTATTGCCGACGGGCACGATGAGGATCCTCCTCATCTTCCGTGGGCGGAATCACGCGGCCCTCGCCGCCGACGACCATCTGGCCGTCCCGGTAGATGTAGGTGCGAACCTTGACGTGTTTGTTCTCCTCGATTTTCTCCGAGACCTTGATCTGGACGCGGACCTCCGAGCCGACGGGGACCGGACGCAAGAACCGGCACGAAATGCCGACGGCGATGCTCCCGTGGCCCGGAAAGTCGCGGCCCAGAACCTTCGAAATCAGACCCAGGAGGAGCACCCCGTGGACGACGGGGCGCCCGAATCGCGAATGCTCTTCCGCGTAGTCGGGATCCACGTGGACGGGATTGTCGTCTCCGGTGATCTCGGCGAACATCTTCACGTCCTCCGCGGTGACCACCCGCGTCCATTCATGGGTGTCGCCAATATCAATCGATTCGTACGTGTTGGCCATGAGCAGCAAGTTATTGCGGATATGGGTGTCGCAAGGCAGGGATGAAACGGGTCTCGCCACCAAGTTAGGAAGAAATAAGGGGAAAACCTACTGCCAGGCAGGAGGGGCACACGGAAGCAACAGTAAGCTTCCGTCCAACGATTTTCTCGCTGTCTTGATCGCAAGAGAGCGTGCTTGAGCGGGAGCACTGCGTTACTCTGTGAAGAGAGGCAGCGGCACGGGGATGAGGGGGCGTCGTGGATGCACCCTCTCTGGAATGACAGTTGACGCTGCGCTGGGGGAGAGGCGTTACGCGGAAACCCGGGTTCAGGAGGTTCTTTTCTACAGCGTTCGACGCATCCCCTATGGATCGTCTTTTCGAGGCCCTGCGCCCGTTCATTCGCGGCGTCGCTCGGCACCCTGCCTGGGTGCTCGTCGTCGCCGTATTGCTGACGGGCGTGGGGGGATACCTGTCGAAAAACCTGTCTATCGACACGGACATTTCGAACCTCGTTCCCGAGGACTACGAAAGCGTGCAGACCCTCAAGAAGTTGCAGCGCACCGTCGGGGGCGAGAGCGACATGGCGGTGGCCATCACGAGTCCGTCGTTCGAGGCCAACAAGCGGTTTGCGGAGGACCTCATCCCGAAGGCGCTGTCTCTGAAGCGAGACACGGGCGAGACGTACCTGACGCGCGTTGAATACAAGCGGGAGGTCGAGTTCCTCAAGGACAATGCGCTCTACTTCGCCTCCGAGCCGGAGCTTCGCCAGGTCGAGGACTTCCTTCAGGAACAGATCGAAGAGGCAAAGCAGGCTCGCCAGGAGGCCAACCCCTTCTACGTGGAAATCGAGGAGGAGGCGTCCGACACTACGGGGACGGCGGACACAGGGCAACAGTTGGAGGGCGTATACGACCGGCTCATCGGCAAGCGCTATCCGATCTCCGACGACAGCACCACGATGGTGTTGCGGTTTTATCCGTCGGGGTCGCAGACCGACATCGGATACATCGAGGACCTGTACGCCGATTTCCGGGACTTGGTGGACCGAATGGATCCGGAGTCGTACCATCCGGACATGAAAGTGGTGCTCGCCGGGCGACTGGATCGGCAGTTCGTTGAGGTAACGACCATCTGGGAGGACGTTGCCAGCTCCTTCGGGGCGGGTGTCGGCACGGTCCTGCTCGTGGTGATCCTCTACTTCCTGTATAAGGCCTCCCGCGTGCAGGGGGGAGGGCGCTTCGACGGGGGGATCCTTCTGCAGGGACTGGGGCGCGCGCCGGCCCTGGGCCTCGTGATTGGGGGGCCGCTGTTTATGAGTTTGGCATGGACCGGGGGCGTGGCCCGGCTGCTGTTCGGGCAGCTCAACCTGATGACATCGACGCTCGGCCTTGTGCTCTTTGGATTGGGCATCGACTTTGGCATCCACTTCTACGCCCGATACGTCGAGGAGCGGGGCGGCGGATACTCGATCCCGGACGCGGCCGAACGCACCTTTACGAGCACCGGACAGGCCATCACCGTGGGCGCCCTCACCACGGCCAGCGCCCTGTACGTGCTCACGGCGGCCGACTTCAAAGGCTTCAGCGAGTTCGGGGCCATCGCGGGGACGGGTGTGCTCTTTGCGCTCGCCGCCATGACGGTCGTGATGCCGGCCCTGCTTGCCCTCCTCGAACGGATGGAGCTGCTCGACCTGCAGGCGGCAACCGGCATGGAGACCGGGGCGGCCGATGACGGCCCGCGGCGGTACCCGGCAGCCCGGCCCATCGTGGTAGGGGGACTCCTGACCATGGGTGTGGCTCTCGTGCTGGCCCCGCGCGTCGACTTCCAGTACGACTTTGGAGCCCTGGAGCCGGAGTACACGGAGTACGAGCAACGGAGCCAGTACGTGAACCGCGCACGTTCAGGCAGTGGGAATCGTCGCAATCCTGCCTACATCGTGGCCGACAGCCGGGCGGACGTTCCCGAAATTGTGGAGGCCCTCCGAGAAAAGATGCGCTCCGACACGACGTCGTCGACCATCCTGGCCGTAGAAAGTTTGCAAGAGCGGTTTCCGCTCGCCGACTCTGCACAGACATCGAAGCTTAATCGAATCGCCGAAATCCGGGAGACCGCGACCCAAAACCGATATCTGAAAGACGAGACCTCCGATGCGCTCGAGCGGCTGCGTCGGGCCGCGCAGACCCGGGAGCCCATCGCTCTTGAGCAGGTGCCCGAATTTCTCCGGAAGCAGTTTACGACGAAGGACGGTGAACTCGGCAAATTCGTCATCGTCTATCCGTCCGTCGGCCTCTCCGACGGCCGCAAGTCGATCGCGTTCGCCGAGGACGTGGGTACCGTGACCACCGACAGCGGCAAGACCTATCACGCAGGCTCTACGTCGCTCGTGGCGGCGGACATGCTGCTCCTCCTTCAGCGGGAGGCCCCGTGGATGATCGCGGCTGCCTTCCTCATCGTGGCCGTGCTCATGGTCCTGAACTTTCAGTCGGTTCGGTGGGCGGGGCTGGCCCTCGTGCCGCTCGTGCTGGGGCTCTTGTGGATGCTGTTGGTAATGGAGGTCTTCGGCTTCATGGTGAACTTCTACAACATGATCGTCTTTCCGGCCATTCTCGGCATCGGCAACGACGCGGGCGTGCACATGGTGCACCGATACCGAGAGGAGGGGCCGCAGTCGCTGTGGACTGTTCTACGCTCGACGGGAGAGCACGTCACAATGGGGACCCTTACCACGATGGTCGGGTTCGGGGGGCTGCTCCTAAGCTTTCATCCTGGTCTCAACTCGATTGGCACGCTCGCGGTGTTGGGGCTGGGAGCGACACTTCTTGCGGCAGTGGTCTTTCTGCCCGCGCTGCTACAGTGGCTAGAGGACCGAGAAGAGGCGCCGGTGGGGCCAGGGGCGAAAGTCATGCGGGAAGAGCCATGACGGATGAGTCACGCGATTTTTCTTAGCGAACGTGCAAGCAGCCCTGCATGACGCTGGGGCTTGTCCCATTTCCGGCGATTGCCTCTCACTCCGTGGGGAAATGGATGGGCCTGAAGAAAATGAAAAATTGGCCCGACGTAGAAAAAGCGCCCCGATAGCGGGGGCGCAATCTTGCTAACATGTTTGGTTATAGTTTACCGAAATCGCCCCCCAGGTGCGTTTAAATTCAGGGCAACGATCCTGTAACGCGCCCGACGAAAAACGAAGAGGCCTTGATTCGTGACGGCGCTTCTCTTTTCTCCCATGCACCGCGGTTTGCCCTTATCTCTCGGCCCTGATAGGTTCACCACCCACCATTTTCTCCGATCAACACACGGACCCATGTCCGATCACTCGCTCTCGCCCGGACAGGCAGTCGTCCGGTGGATCCTCCACGTCTTCATCTTCCTCGGGGCCGGCGGCGTCGCGGCCGGGCTTTCGGCCCTCGCCTACCAAGCCGTCGCACAGACTCAGACGCCGCTCGGCATCTACGCCGTCATCTTCGCCGCAAGCGGGCTCATCGCGTACCGACAGACGGAGCACGTCCTCGATGCGTGAGACGTGATGCGTGAAAAGTGAAACGTGAGACGTGGTGCGTGAGACGTGAGGAGCAAGGCAGGAAATGTGGGGCGGAACCGCTGAATTTGGAGGCCTCACGCATCACGCTTTACTCATCACGCATTCTCCTCCTTGTCTTCCTGCTTCGCCTGGGCGTAAAGCTCCTGAACGACGGACGCGAGCAACTCAGGCCGTTCCTCGGACAGCTCCTGCACGAGCGGCACGAAGTCGTCGACGCTCTGCTCCACGCCATTGAGCGACGCCTCGGCCTTGGCGTAGCGCTCTTCCAGCAGTTCGCGGGCCTCGCTGTGCGGATCCTCGGGAAGCTCGGCCTTTTCGAGATCGATGTCGTAGGTGCTGGCCATCCGCTTGAGCTCGAACTCGTCCTCGTGGGTGGAGAGGACGATCGTGGTGCCCTCCTCCCCGGCCCGCGCCGTGCGGCCGGAGCGGTGGATGATGTACTCGTGATCCTGCGGCACGTCGTAGATGAAGACGTGACTCAGGTCGGACACGTCGATGCCGCGGGCCGCCACGTCCGTCGCCACGAGTAGGCGGAGGTCGCCCTCCCGCAGCCGATCGAGCGCCTTCTCGCGGTTGCGCTGGGAGAGGTCGCCGGACATCTCGTCGACGTCGTACCCCTTGTTGGAGAGGAACTTGTTGAGGTAGCTCACCTCCCGCTTCGTATTGGCGAAGATGAGGGCCGACTCCGGCTCCTCCAGCTCCAGGAGCTTTGCCAGGAGCCGATCTTTGTCCATCGGGTTCACCAGATAGTACCGGTATTCGTTCTCCTCCACGCTCACCTTGTCGGTGCTGAGCGAAAGGAAGCCGGGATCGTCGAGAAACTCGCGCGCCACCGACCGCACCTTAGGCGGCATGGTGGCGCTGTACATATACGAGACGCGGTTCTCCGGCACGTGCTCCACGATGTCCTTCATGTCCGGGTAGAAGCCCATCGACAGCATCTCGTCGGCCTCGTCGAGCACCAGCATCCGGAGGGTGCCGGCGTCAAAGTTGTTCTTCTTGAGGTGATCGAGGATGCGTCCGGGCGTGCCGATCACCACGTGCGCGCCCTTGTCCAAACCGTCGATCTGGGGCTGGTAGCCGACGCCGCCGTAGATGAGAACGGCCTCCATCCGGTTTGTGTGGGGCGTCGCGATCTTCATCTTCTCAAACTCCTCGTGGATCTGACGCGCCAACTCCCGCGTGGGCGTGAGAATGAGGACCTGCTGCTCCTGCTTGTCCGGGTTCACCAGATCGAAGAGCGGGAGCAGAAAGGCGCCAGTCTTGCCCGAGCCCGTCTGGGACTGCACAATGAGGTCGCGCCCCTCCAGGACGTACGGCATGGCCTTCCGCTGGACGTCCATCAGCTCGGTCCAGCCGGCGGCGTGCACCGCTTGCTCCATGTCGCCGGACAGCTCGTCGACGCAGACTTCATCGAGGGGGGGATCCGGCTCGCGGAGTTCTTCGCCCACCTCGTCGCGACGCCGTTCCTTCTGCGCCTCGGAGGTCAGATCGATGACGTTCGTGTAGGAGCTCTTCGAGATCTCAGGGGCCATGCGACAAACGGCTCAGGTTCAAGGACAGTCAGGACGTTGAGGAATGCCTCCGGCAATGCCTCGACCCTCGCTGGAAGCGAGGTGGGGGGACGATGTCGCGGTCGAGACTGAGTTTGGAGACATCGGAGATCCAACAATGAGCCTCTCCAATCGATCCTGTGAATCCTCGGTGGACGATGAGCACAGGAGCGCTACATCGAGAGGCCGCCGTTGACGTGCAGGACGTGGCCGGTGATGTAGTCCGCCGCCGGGGAAGCCAGAAAGAGCACCGCGTCGGCGATCTCGTCGGGCTCGGCGAGCCGATCGAGCGGAACGGCGTCAAGGATAGACTCGTGGGTGTCCGCGTCCAGTTCGTCGGTCATGTCCGTTTGCACGTAGCCCGGCGCCACGACGTTCACCGTCACGTTGCGACTGCCCAGCTCCTTGGCGAGGCTCTTCGAGAAGCCGACGATGCCCGCTTTGGACGCCGCGTAGTTCGTTTGCCCGGCGTTCCCGGTGGTGCCCACCACGGAGGAGATGTTGACGATGGTGCCGCTTTGCTGGCGCATCATGGGCATGTAGGCGGCCTTGCAGAAGTTGAACGCGCCTTTCAGGTTCGTGTCGATTACGTCGTCCCAGTCGTCCTCGGTCATGCGGAGCATGAGCCCGTCCCGCGTAATGCCGGCGTTGTTGACGAGGACGTCGAGCGTACCCCAGCGGTCGAGCACGGCGTCGACGTGGGCCTGCGCCGTCTCCAGGTCGGCCACGTCGCCCTGCAGCGACAGCGCCTCCGTGCCCTGCTCGTCGAGCGTATCGACGAGGGCCGCGGCGGTGTCGGACGACGAGCGGTAGGTGAACGCCACGTTGGCCCCCGCGTCGGCGAAGGCGTCGACGAGGGCGCGCCCAATCCCACGCGTCCCTCCCGTGACGAGTGCGGTGGATCCACGAAAGTCGGCCTGCATGGACATGTGCTGCGTGCTGTGAATGGGAACAGCGCAATTGGGGGATTGACGTCGCCCCGGAAGATTGGGAATCCCGCCCGGAAAGGCAAGAGGGACGCTTGCGGATCGCTGCTCCGCCGAACAAAGGGGTGCTCCGAAATGAAACTGAACGGCTCCCCCTTCTTCTGGTCTGTGCGAACGGTTCCACGCCTCGGCTCTCCAGGTGGGGGTAACACGCTCATTCCCCCGTTGGCGACGCATCGATGTACGTCAGTTTATGCTCCTCCGACGCTACTACGGACAGGTTCGACGCCAGGATACGGACGGCAAGGCGAAAGTGGGGCACGCCCCCCCTCTGTACGCCCTGTACGCGGTAGCGGGAGGCACCAGATGAGGGAATCCTCACTGCAGGGCCTCCCTTCGACATTGGAGTCTGGAGACCGCCGTTGATTCCGTCTTCAGGAGCGACTTCCCCAAACTCCGTCCCTACCGCCGACGGGAGAGGTGCCCCGCCGTCTGCTCCCGGGGTTTGACCTCCAGTAACCGAGCCGTCGTATCGTCCTCCCATTTCCACGTAAACCGTTCCTTCAGGCTGGCCCCCGTTCGGCGGATCTCAAGCTCAGCCTCCGACGCCTTCACGAGGATGTCAGTTCCGTCCACAGTGCGGGGGAAGTAGAGCGAGTTTCGGCGGTACAAGATGGTTTCTCCCCCACCAATGAAGGCCTCCCGAAGCGGGCCGTGATCCGCTCGAACGGGTCGATACGTGCTATCCCGGACGTGAAGCTCTGTGCGGGCCCCCGGTCCCGTGATGATCCCACTTTCCCCTCTTCTCTCTACGAACCAGAATACGTCGATGTGAATCCGCTCGAAGTACTTCTCACGCCGCCGATCAATGAGCTCTCGGGCCTTTTCTTTCCGAAGCGAAAGAACGCCCATTTCCGGCTGGAGCGACATGAGTGAAAGCTCAAGGCTCCAGAAGGTGGCGTAGGTTCGAGAACGAGACCTGCGACCGGTCCCCACGCTTTGGAAGCTACTGGACCACTTTTCGGTGAGCGACTGGTAGTCTTGCTCGACCTGATACCGGATCTTTCCCTCTCCCTCGGTAATGGTGAGGGCTCGCAGGGAATCGGGATGGTGGCCCACGGATTGCTCCGTCGGGAGAAAGCGCTGGGCGACCCGTCCTTCGTTGACCGAATAAAGATCACCTCCCCCACACCCTACGACGAAAAGAAACGGCAGAGTTACGACGAGCACGGCAAGGAGGCACCGCCGCGATGAAGGCAGGGAAGCTAGGGACGGAACCATGGGTCCGCGGAAGCGACAATCAGAAGGAGACCTTCGGTGGAGGAATACGCGACGTGTAGAGAATAGACTTGTCCCGCTGGCGTGCGTTCCCCTTCGTTCCGTCTCGTCCTCTAACCGCCGGAGTCCTACCCGCCGATTGCAGACTCAATTTCGTCGGACAAGCCCGCCCCAACCGCCTCGACATCATCGCCCAGGGTGCGCCCCACGAGACCTTGAAGCACCTGTCCCGCCCCCACCTCCGCGAAGCGAGTGGCCCCGTCCTCGTGCATGCGGCGGAGTGTGGGCGCCCACCGGACTGGCGACAGAAGCTGCTCTGTAAGCCGCTGTCGGATCTCATCGGGATCGGTCGTCGGCTCGGCCGTCACGTTCGGATACACCGGACAGCGAGGCGAATCGATGGATACCGTGTCGAGCATCTCAGCGAGGCCTTCCCGGGCGTATTCCATGAGCGGCGAATGGAACGCTCCGCTTACAGACAGTGGCATTGCACGGCCCTCGATGGCCCCCGTGGCCCGCTCCACGGCCTCCACGTCGCCCGAAATGACGATTTGACCGGGGGCGTTGTAGTTGGCAGGCTGCACCACGCCCTCGCCCTCCGCGGAGATGTCCTCACAGACCGATTCGATGTGGGCGATGCCGGCCCCCAGCACGGCCGCCATGCTGCCCGGACGCCGGTCGCCCGCCTCGCTCATCAGTTCGCCGCGACGGCGCACCACGCGCAGCCCCTCCTCGAACGAGAGGGCCCCCACGGCCGCCAGCGCACTGTATTCGCCCAGGCTGTGCCCGGCCACCATGTCGGGCTCGGCGCCTCCCGCCTCAAGCACCGCCATCGCCGCCAGGCTGTGCGTATAGAGGGCCGGTTGCGTAATTTCCGTCTGCTTCAGCCGCCCTTCCGGATCGCTACTGCTCGATCCAAGCCCGAACATGAGCGCGAGAAGATCGACGTCCTCCATCATCTCGTTGGCCGTCTCGAACCGGGCCCGTGCCTCCTCGTGCTGCTCGTAAAGCTCGTAGCCCATGCCGACCGACTGCGAGCCTTGACCGGGGAAGAGAAATGCCGTTGCCATCGGGGTTGAGGGTTAAGCGTTTATGACGGAGTAAACGATCAAAATACGCAATACGAAACACGCAATACGCTCACCGCAATGCGCACTATGCCCCCCCGTTGCTTCCGTCATAGGCCCATGTAAGATGCCCCGCGCCCCAGGTCAAGCCGCCGCCGAAGGCCGTGACGATGAGCTCGTCGCCCCGCTCCAGGTCCTCCTCCCAATCGACGAGACAGAGGGGAATCGTTGCGGCCGTGGTGTTGCCGTAGCGGTCGATGTTGAGCATCACCTGATCGGACGAGAGGCCCATGCGCTTGGCCGTCGCGTCGATGATGCGCTCGTTGGCCTGGTGGGGCACGAGATAGTCCACGTCGTCCGCGTCGAGGCCGTTGCGCTCCAGCACCTCCTCGCACACGTCCGCCATGTGGGTGACGGCAAGCTTGAAGACCTGGCGGCCCTCCTGCTTGAGGTAGTGCATGTGCGCGTCGACGGTTTCGTGGGTCGGCGGATTGAGGCTCCCTCCGGCTCGCATGCGCAGCAGATCCCTGTGTTCGCCGTCCACGTGATGCACGGCTTCCTGAAGCCCCGCCTCCTCGTCGGCCTCCAGCACCACGGCCCCTGCCGCGTCACCGAACAGAATGCAGGTGGTACGGTCCGTGTAGTCGACGATGGAGCTCATCTTGTCGGCCCCAATGACGAGAGCTGTTTCCGCCTGGCCGGTCTCGATGAACTGGGCCCCCGTGGTGAGGGCGTAGATAAAGCCGCTACAGGCCGCGGAGAGGTCAAACCCCCATGCATTCCGCGCCCCCAAGTTATTCTGCACGAGGCACGCCGTGGCCGGGAAGAGCATGTCGGGCGTCACCGTGGCTACGACGATGAGGTCCACCTCCTCCGGGCCGATGCCACACTTGTCGAGGGCCTCCTGAGCCGCCTCCGTCGCCATGAAAGCCGTCGCCTTGCCGTCGTCCCCCAGAATGCGGCGCTCACGGATGCCGGTCCGCGTCCGGATCCACTCGTCATTGGTCTCAACCATTTCCTCCAGATCCCCGTTCGTCAGCCGCGTCTCGGGGAGGTAGTGCCCAACAGCAGTGATGGCGGCTTGGTGAGAAGAAGGCGAGGCGGTGGACATAGGGTTTACCGATAACACGAGGAGTACGAAGACGCACGCTCAGCAGGCTAGGCAGCTCCGGTTTCGAAGACCTCCTCGAGGGCGCGGACGACATCTTCGGTGGCCAGGGTGGCAGCGGCGTGGATCATCTGCGCAATGACGCCTGGGGAAGAGCTTCCGTGCCCCACGAGCACATTTCCGTTGACGCCCAGGAGGGGCGCCCCCCCCTGCGACTCCGGATCGAACCCTTTCCGCACCTCGCCGAGCACGTCCGCAATGAGTTCCTTCTCGTCCGACGCAAGGCCCTGACGCTCCATCTCCTGCTCGGTCATTTCCGAGAGGACCGTCGTCATGCTCTCGCCAAACTTGAGAAGAGCATTGCCGACGAATCCGTCGCAGATGATAATGTCGGCGGCGTAAAAGAGGAGCTCCCCCCCTTCCACGTTGCCAGCAAAATTGAGGTCGTCAGCGTCCTGGAGCAGCTCATACGCCTGCTTTACTCGCTCGTTGCCCTTGCCCGGCTCTTCCCCAATGTTGAGCAGGCCGACCGACGGCCTCTCGTTCTTGAGAATCTGGCGCCCGTACACCGTGCCCATGCGGGCAAACTGAAGAAGGTGGGCCGGCTTGCAGTCGACATTGCTCCCGATGTCGAGAACAACGGAGGGGCCCTTCAAGGTGGGAAAAAATCCGGCGATCGACGGCCGTTCCACGCCGGGAATGCGCTGCAGGATGAACATGGAGGCCCCCATGATGGCCCCTGTGTTTCCGGCGCTCACGAAGGCGTCGGCGTGGCCGTCGTGATGGGCAGCGAGGCCACGGTGGATTGAGGAATTTGTCTTCTGCTTGACGGCAGTCGACGGCGCCTCGCCCATGCCAATCACCTCGGGGGCGTCGACGATTCGGAGCGCCTCCATGGGAGCGTCCGGATGGGCGTCCAGCACATCGTGAAGCTGCTCCTCGGGGCCCACGAGGAGAATCGACACTTCGTCCTCGCTGTGGCGGAGGGCTCGAACGACCCCCTGGACGACCGCTGCCGGGGCCTCGTCGCCCCCCATTGCATCCACTGCGATACGCGATGCTGCCATACGAACCGTCGGTGTGTCTGCCAAAGCGCGTGTGCCGGGGAGAGACTGGAACGCGGCCGCTCCGAGCGGGCGCCGATGGGGTCGTCCCGAAAGACATGACGGCGATCCGGAGAAAACATAGGCGTACGCACGGACAATCGCCGAGCCCACCTCCCCTTGCGGAACGAAGACCCGACAAAAAAATGCTCCCAGTCCGGCCCGGCGATCCTGCCGGAAAGGACTCGGAGCGAAACCGCTTCGCCTACGATTTGCGGGACGCCACGAGGGACCACCGACCTACGCTACCAACTCATCGGACGGCTCAATCACCTGGCGACCGCGGTAGTGGCCACAGTGCTTGCACGCCCGATGCATGACCTTCGGATTGCCACAGTTATTGCACTCCATAAGCTGAGGCGGTTCCAGCTCGTTGTAGTACGTTGAGCGGCGCTTCTGGGTGCGAGACTTCGAGTGTCGTCGTTTCGGAACAGCCATAACTCAGTCTATCGGGAAAATGAGCGGTCGTATGGATCAATCGCACGTCTCGTAAGCAATCGACAGGAGCAGCCTCCATAAGATGAGGGGCTCCTCCCCGGTGTTCAAAGCCCCAACTTCATTTCGCTCAGAATTTATAGCTCCGGGGACCGTCGCGGTACGCCGGACCGCTACTCTCCATCCTTGAGCTCTTTCAAGTCGCTCCATCGCGGGTCGACGGGTTCCTCCTCGTCGGCCTCCTCCTCGGTCGCCCCAAACTTTCGAGCAATGGGCTCGTCCTCGGCGCCGGGAGCAATCCGACGTTGCGGGATCGCGAGCAGGAGCGTGTCGCGCACCACGTCCGCAAGATCAATCTCCCGGTCCGACGGCTCAAGGGGGCGAACTTCATCGAACTCTTCCCCCTCCTGCCCCACCATCGAGGGCGGGCCGAAGAGCACGTTGTAAGTCCCTTCGAGGTCCTCGTGGTATGGCTGGAGGGTCCGATCGCACGTCAACTCGGCCGCGGCCGTCGCGTGCAGCTTCACGAGAACACGATCGCGGTGATACTGCAGGACGACGTCGACGTGGAGATCTTCGAACGTGGAGGGGTCCAGTTCCGCCTGCTCGGCGGACGGAGACAGCTCCAGGTGATGAATCCCCGTCGAGAGCGAGGTGAGATCGATCGTCAGCATGACACGGGAATACTGCCGTTCAATCGGCTTGATGGAGGTTAGGTAGAATGAAACGGGGAATCCTGGGTTCCTCTATCTCTCGGCGCATCTGGACAAATGGCTGGAGAATGAATCCAGGAAAGCGCCCTCATTGCCCTGTTCTGTGCCCTGTTCTGTGGGACCCGCTCGGCCCTTTCCCCTCCCCCAACCTCCGTCAAGATTGGGGGAATCCTTTTCGGCGCAAAAACCTGGCGTTCTCTCGCACGTGCTACAGTGACTGCAATGAGTTTCTAGACGCGAGGACGTGGAGAAAAGAACCGTCTCTACCCCTGCTCTTTCCCCGCAGCATGGGCGGTGCTCAGGTCCGCCCCGGGACTTTGGGGGTAGCACTGAACGCTCAGTCAGGCGTTCGAGTCCCCGTGCCAATTTGAAGGCCCGTGCCAATTTGAAGGAGTGCGCCCCCTGCGCGTCCGTCCCACGAGCTTCCCTCCGGATCAGCGCCAAGCGACAGACTTCACCCATGGACACGCAAAGCTTCAAAACGTTTAACGCCAGGCCGGACAATGTGGAGCGCGACTGGTACGTCGTGGACGCCACGAATGAGATCGTGGGGCGTCTTGCCTCTCGGATCGCCCGCATTCTCCGCGGCAAGCACAAACCTACGTACACGCCGCACGTGGACACGGGCGATCACGTGATTGTCGTGAACGCGGAGAAGGCTCGCTTCACGGGCAAGAAGGAGCAGCAGAAGTCGTACCACGAGTACAGCGGCTACCCGGGCGGCGATAAGTCCCAAAGCCCAGAGAAGGTGCGAGAGGACAAGCCCGAGTACATCATTGAACAGGCCGTGCAGGGCATGCTCCCGAGCGGCTCTCTCGGGCGAGACATGTTCAAAAAGCTGCGCGTGTACGCCGGGTCGGATCATCCGCACGAGGCCCAGCAGCCTGAACCGCTCGACAATGCGTAGCGCCTCTGGGTGGCCCTCCGCCCCGTCCTTGACCGTCAACGTCCTTTTTCCGAAACTTCGATCTCTACCATGCCCAAGATGACTCAGTACCAGGCCATTGGGCGCCGCAAAACCTCCACGGCCCGGGTGTATCTGCGCCCGGGGGACGGCTCCAGCTTCGTCATCAACGAGCGCGACGCCGAAGAGTATTTCCCGGTCGCGTGGCGCCGACGTACGCTCGATCAGCCGTTCGACGTGACCGACACGATCGGTCAGTTCAACGTGAAGGTGAACGCCTCCGGCGGCGGCCTTACCGGCCAGGCCGAAGCGATTCGGCTCGGCATCGCCCGGGCGCTCGTCGAGTACGACGAGGAGCTGCGCGGGCCGCTCCGCGACGCCGGCTACCTCACGCGCGACGACCGCATGGTCGAGCGCAAGAAGTACGGCCAGCCCGGCGCCCGCAAGAAGAGCCAGTACAGCAAGCGCTAGGCGAACTGGGAATGCGGAATTTGGGGTGCGGTATGGACAGACTCTCATTCCAAACTCCACACTCCCCATTCCACACCCAAAAAATCATACGGCCCGATGCGACAGTGGGTTGACCGCGATTGAGCGGGGGAGCGTGGGCGCACGGGAGCGTGAGAGCAGAATCGCTTTTGCTCTCCACTCCTATGCCCCCGCGCCTTCCACCCAACCTTCGGTTTCGCTGCGCAGGCGACGGTCGTAGTAGCACAAACCCAATCTCCCATTCACTTGAAGGTATACTATGGCTGACGAGACATCTACGCAGAACCCCAGCGTTCGGGACGGAAATGCCGCCCAGGCGACGGAAGAGCCCCCTCCCGAAGACCCCCCCGACGATACATCTCCCTCCGAGACTGCAGACGAGGCTCCCGAATCGGCCGGTGCAGACGCCGCCGACGCCGGGGAGGCCTCCACAGACGCGGATGGAACTCCGGACGAATCGGCTCCCGAAGTGGAGGCCGAGACCGCTGACGCCAGAGACGAAGACGTCGAAGACGAAGATGCCGAAGACGAAACGGCGTCTCAGGAATCCGCGGAGGCAGATCAAACATCCGGCGATGAGCCCCCAGCGGCTGAGTCTGATGCGGCCGAGGACGCAGCCGCCGAGGACCAGACGGAGGCGGGAACGGAGGAGGACGAAGAGACCTCCCACCGCGTCACCGTTGAGGAGCTTCTGAAGGCTGGCGCTCACTTCGGGCACCTCACGAGCCGGTGGAATCCGCGCATGGAGAAATACATCTTCATGGAGCGGAACAACATCCACATCATCGACCTGATGCAGACGCAGGTTCTCCTCGACGAGGCCGCTGATGCCGCTCGGCGTTTTGCCAATCGGGGCAAGAAGATCCTGTTTGCGGGCACGAAGACGCAGGCACAGGACATCATCCGCGAGCATGCTGAAGAGTGCGGCATGCCGCACATGGTGGACCGCTGGCTCGGCGGCACCATGACCAACTTCCAAACGATCCGGAAGTCGATCCGCCGGATGGAGGAGATCGAGCGCATGGACCGGGACGGCACGCTCGACAAGCTGAAAAAGAAGGAGAAGCTGATGCGGCTGCGCGAGCACGAGAAGCTCGAAGACACGCTCGGCGGCATCCGCGACATGGCCAATCTCCCCGGCGCCATCTACATCGTGGACGTGCAGCGGGAAGACATTGCGGTAAGCGAGGCGAACAACCTCGGCATCCCGATTATCGCGATGGTAGACACCAACGGCAACCCGAAGAACATCGACCATCCGATCCCGGTGAACGACGATGCGCTCAGCTCGATTGAGCTCGTGACGTCCACCCTCACAGACGCGGTCAAGGAGGGCCTGCAGGAGCGCAAGATGGAGAAGGAGGCCAAGAAGAAGGCTGCCCAGTAGTCCCTGCGTCGACCGCCCGCATTTGCTGAACGAGTTCTTCGACTTTCCGACGATGAGTGTTTCCGCCAAACAGGTAAAGGAGCTGCGCGACGCGACCGGCGTCGGCATGATGGACTGCAAAGAGGCCCTGAAGGAGGCCGACGGCGACTTCGACGAAGCCGTCAGCATCCTTCGGAAGAAGGGGCAGGAGGTGGCCTCTGACCGGGCTGCCGCCGAGGCCGACGAAGGCCTTGTGGTCACGGCCGTCTCTGGCAACGGAAGTATCGGGGTGATCGCGGAGATCAACTGCGAGACCGACTTCGTCGCCCGCAACGACGACTTTCAGTCGTTCGCGGAGACGGTGGCCGAGCGCGTGCTCGAAGAGACTCCCGAGGATCTCGATGAGCTCAAGTCGCTCTCCTACGACGGCGACGCGACGATCGAGGACGAGCTGGTGGCCCTCACGGGTCGCATCGGCGAGAAGCTTACGATCCGCCGGTTCGATGTGCTCGAAAGCGCCGACGGTCGGATCATCTCCTACGTCCACCCGGGATCGAAGCTCGGCGTGCTCGTGGAGGTCCACGGTGACGGGGAGGTCGAGGAGGCCGGACGCGACGTGGCCATGCAGGTGGCAGCCCTGGAGCCGATCGCTGTCACGCGCGGGGAGGTGCCCGAAGAGGTGAAGGACGAGGAACGCGAGGTCGCCCGGGAGGCAGCCGTCAACGAAGGCAAGCCCGAGCACGTCATCGACAACATTGTGGAGGGCAAGCTCGAACGCTTTTTCGAGGACCACGTGCTGATGGAGCAGGCCTTCGTCAAGGACTCGTCGGTCTCCGTAAAGGAGATGCTCGACGAGGCCGGCCTCTCGGTAACGCGCTTCACCCGCTACGCCCTCGGCGACTAGACGCTTGGTGCGGGACCCGTCGATTGATCGGGCCGGGTGTGCCGTGGAATCGACGGCGACATCCGGCCTCGCGTACGCTGGGGTCTCCGGTCTTAATTTCCGCGTCCGGCCCGATTCTGCACATAATCTCACGCTATCCCGCAAGATCGTGAGGAGTGATGCGTAAAACGTGAGGTGGGACGCGTGACCCGCAAAGATCTTTCTTCTCACGAATCACGCCTCACGAATCACGCCCCTCCTGGCCGCACAACAGACCGGTTCGCTTCCATGAGCGTTACCTCCAACGACACTTCGGACTCCTCGCTCAAGTTCCAGCGCGTGCTGCTGAAGCTCAGTGGTGAAGCGCTGCTCGGCGGGGGCCGCGACTTCGGCATCGACGAAACGGTGCTCCGCAACTACGCCAACGAGGTGAAGGACGCCGTGGAGGCGGGGGCCGAGGTGGCCGTCGTCATTGGGGGCGGTAACATTTTCCGAGGCGTGGAGAATGCCATGCAGGGCATGACACGCGCCCATGCCGACTACATGGGCATGCTGGCCACAATGATTAACGCCATGGCCCTGCAAGACGCCCTTGAGCAGGCCAATCTCGTAACGCGACTGCAGTCGAGCATCAAGATGGAGGAGATCGCGGAGCCGTTCATCCGCCGACGGGCCATTCGACACCTCGAAAAGGGGCGCGTCGTGATCTTCGGCGCCGGCACCGGCAACCCGTACTTTACGACCGACACGGCCGCGGCGCTTCGGGGCCTCGAAATCGACGCCGACGTCATCCTGAAGGGCACCCGGGTCGACGGCGTCTTTACGGCGGATCCTGAGGAGGATCCCTCTGCCGAGCGATTCGAACGCATTTACGGCGAAGAGGTCATCGAGCGCGACCTGCAAGTGATGGACATGACGGCCCTTACCCTGTGCCAGGAGTCGAAGATGCCCATCGTCGTGTTCAACATGGCCACGTCGGGAAACCTGCGGCGTCTGCTCGAGGGGGAAACTGTGGGTACCCGCGTGCATTGGGATGGAGAAGAGGCGTCCGCCAAACGCGTTCCGGCCTGACTCGCGGAGCCTCCCGAGGGCTTCGTTGCGCTCCCGTTCATCAACCGCCCGCCCTGTTATGCCCGACGATCCGATTCAAGACATTCTGGACGAGGCCGACGAGGAAATGGAGGAGTCGGTATCGTACCTGCAGTCGCAGCTCCGCACCCTCCGGGCCGGGCGCGCGTCGCCGGCCATGCTCGAAAACGTGACGGTCGACTACTACGGCTCCCAGACGCCGCTGGAGCAGGTGGCCAGCGTGAGCGCCCCGCAGCCGGACCTCCTCGTGGTACAGCCGTTCGATCGAAATGCGATGGAGGACATCGAGCGCGGCATCATGGAGGCTGACCTGGGCCTCAACCCGAACAACGACGGCGAGAAAATCCGGATTCCGATTCCCCCCCTCTCCGAAGAGCGGCGTAAGGAGCTCGTGGAGACGAGTCGCGAACGGGCCGAGGAAGCCAAGATCTCCGTCCGAAACACCCGCCGCGACGCCAAGAACGAGATTGAGCGCGTCGTCGAGGAGGAAAACTTCTCGGAGGACGTATACTACGGAGCGGAGGAGGAACTCCAGGAGATCACCGACGAGCATACCGAGCAGGTCGAGGGGCTCCTGGAGCAGAAGAAGGATCAGATTATGGACGTATGACGAGTTTGGAGTTTGGAATGTGGAGTGTAGAATGATCCGCCCAAACCCCCCTATTCCGAATTCCAAATCCCGAACTCCACATTCCGGAGGGGTGACCGAGTGGTCGAAGGTGCTCGCCTGGAAAGCGAGTGTGCCGTTTCACGGTACCGGGGGTTCGAATCCCTCCCCCTCCGCCATTTTGCGTTGCCGCATTCTGCCTTCTGGCCGAGTCATCACCGGGCTCGGCTTTCTGATTCGGCCAATCTTGTTCCAGGGTAGGCGTTTTGGGTTTTGCGGTGTGCGTCGGCTGAACAAGGAACGCTCAACGCCTAACATTCAACGCGTACGTTTTCGCCCTATGATTCGCAGCATGACGGGCTTCGGGCGCGGCCACGCCGGCACCGAAGAGGCCACGGCGACTGTCGAAATTCAGTCGACGAATAAGCGTCACCTCAACATTTTCGTTCACCTCCCCGACCCGCTCCCCGAGGCGGAATCGGACGTGCGGATGCAAATGAAGGAGGCCTTCGAGCGGGGCCAGTTCGACGTGAACGTGTCCGCCGAGCTGAAGGGCATCGATCACTTGCCCGTCGACGTGGACGCCGACGCGGCCATGCATCACAAGCGGCGCCTGGAGCAGCTCTCTGCGGCCGCGCAAATCGAGGATCCGATCCGGCTCGGTCATTTGCTCGAGTTCGAGGATATCTTTGCGGGCGAGGAAGAGCGGGAAGCCGCCAAGATTCAGCGCGCCTGGCCGGCGGTCACCGAGGCCCTCGACGCCGCCATCGAGGACCTGCAGAAGATGCGGCGAAAAGAAGGCGCGGCCCTCCGGGAGGACCTGGAGCAGCGGACCCACGCCATCGACGCCCACCTCGACGCCATCGAAGAACGCGCCCCCACCCGCGTGGAGGAGCGGCAGGCCCAGCTCCGGGAGCGACTCCGAGAGCTCATGGACGACGAGCAGCTGGACCCCGACCGCCTCGAAACCGAAATCGCCCTTCTGGCCGACAAGCTCGACGTGACCGAGGAGTGCGTGCGCCTCCACTCGCACCTAAAGATGTTCCGGGGGGCCCTCGACGCCGACGAACCCTCCGGCCGGAAGCTCAAGTTCGTCACGCAGGAAATTCACCGCGAGGCCAATACCATTGGCGCCAAGGCCGACGACGAAATGATTTCCCGGCACGCGGTGGAGATGAAGGAGGAGATCGAGAAGATCAAAGAGCAAATCCGAAACGTGGAATAGTACCCGAGTTTAAGGTTGGAGAGTCTGTTTGGCGGACGCTCTGTGGCCTGCGACTTCGTGGATCTCGCGCAAAAAGCTTTCTGCACTTGCCCGGTAGTTCCACTACAGGGCTCGTTTGGGCACCTTTTTGCGGCTTCGACCACTGTGTCTCGGCTGCACATCAATCCACCAAACAGACTCTGACGGCTCCCAGCGGCGCCGGTAAAACGACCATTGCCCACCGCGTGCTGGAGGCAATGCCGGCGATGAAGTTCTCCGTGTCGGCCACCACACGCTCGCCCCGCCCCGGCGAGACCGACGGGGAGGACTACCATTTCCTCACGCCGGAGGAATTCCGCGCGCAGATCGAGGCCGGCGGCCTTCTGGAGTACGAGGAGGTCTATCCGGACCAGTTTTACGGGACCCTTCGCTCGGAGGTAGAGAACCGATCGGAAGATGGACCCGTGTTGCTCGACATTGACGTGAACGGGGCCCTTAACGTCAAGCGCAGTTTCGGCGACGAGGCCCTGGTACTGTTCATCGCCCCGCCTTCGCTCGATGAACTGAAGCGCCGACTCAAGGGGCGGGGCACCGAAAATCGAGAATCGCTCCAGGACCGCCTCGATCGGGTCGAACAGGAGATGGAAAAGGCCGACGACTGTGATGCGGTCGTCGTGAATGATGAGCTGGACGTAGCAGTGGAGGAAACTCTGGCCCGAATCCGCCGGTTTTTGGGCCTGTGAAGCGTGGTTCGTGATGCGTGAACGAACGCCGATCGCATGTTCTCACGATTCACGTTTCACGTATCACGATCCACACCGGCGGGTGCACGACTGCAGGACTGCCCACTATCTTCTTCCAAAGCAGAATCCCTTTTTTATCATGGCAATCGAAACGCTCGACATCGACGAGCTGGCCAACCGAACCGGCAATCTTTACGAAACGGTGGCCATCCTGTCGAAGCGCTCGCGGCAGGTGGCCTCCGACACGCGGTCGGACCTCGAGGAAGACCTGTCCGACTTCGAAGGCTTCGGCCCGGAGATGGAGGACGCTCGCATGCAGGAGGAGCAGGCGAAGGTCTCCCTCGAGTACGAGAAGAAGCCCGAACCGACGGAAATCGCCATCGATGAATTTCTCGGAGACAAGATTTACTACAGGAATCCCGACGAGTAGTCCTTCTGGGGCCAGGGACGCAAGTCCGCTCCGCGGTTCCGAACGGAATTGTCCCGGGAATTTTTCGAATTCGGCTGGCGATGGGCCCTCCTGTCCTGCCCTTGGCCGCAGGACGGGCAGGGTCGCCGACCAGGGGTTCTGTTCCGGTCGCCTGTCTTCCTGACCGTCCCGTTTCATGAGTGCCTCCCTCCCCGATCTGTCTGGGCGTCACGTGGTGCTGGGCGTCACGGGCAGCATCGCGGCGTACAAGTCCGCGTTGCTCGTGCGGCTGCTGAAGAAGGCCGGGGCTGAGGTGCAGGTGCTGATGACGCCCGGCGCCGAGCGCTTCATTCCGCCGCTCACGCTCGGGACGCTGTCGGAAAAGGAGGTGCTCACGGAGATTTTTCCGGAGAACGAGGAGGGGTCGTGGACGAAGCACGTGGCCCTCGGTCAGTGGGCGGACCTCTTCGTCGTCGCCCCCGCCACGGCCCAGACGATCGCCAAGCTGGCCCACGGCTTCTGCGACTCGATGCTCACGGCCACAGCCCTCTCGGCGCGCTGTCCGCTGCTGGTGTGCCCGACGATGGATCGGGACATGTACCGGCACGCCGCCACCCAGGACAACCTGGAGCGGCTCCGCGAGATCGGCTACGCGGTGATGCCCGCCGAGCACGGCGAGCTCGCGAGTGGGCTCGTGGGAAAAGGCCGGATGCCGGAGCCCGAGGCCATCCTGGAGCGCGGGGCCGAGATGATGGGCGACGAGCACAAACCCGCCGCGGACCGCGCCTCTGATTCCGACACCTTTCCCCTCACCGACACCGAGGTGCTCGTCACCGCCGGCCCTACCCGAGAGCCGCTTGATCCGGTTCGCGTCCTCACGAACCCGTCGACCGGCACGATGGGCTACGCGCTGGCCGAGGCGGCGGCGCGGCGCGGCGCCTCCGTGACCCTCGTGAGCGGCCCCACCACGCTCGATCCCCCACCGGGCAGTGAGGTCTTGCACGTGCAGACGGCCGAGGAGATGAATGAGGCCGTGCAGGCCCGGCGCGACACTGCCGACTACGTCTTCATGGCGGCCGCTGTGGCCGACTACACGCCCGCCGACCCATCGTCGACGAAGCGTAAGAAAGAAGACACAGACGAGGATCTCGCCTTGCACCTCTGCCGGACCCCCGATATTCTGAAGACGCTCGGCGCGTACAAGCGACCGGACCAGGTGCTCATCGGCTTTGCGCTGGAAACGGACGACGCCCTCGAGAACGCGCGGCACAAGTTGGAGGAGAAGAATCTTGACTGGATTGCAGTGAACAACCCAACGGAGGAGGGCGCTGGCTTCGGCCCCACAAACCGGGTGACGCTCCTCCGGCGCAACGGCCCGGCCGAGGAACTGCCGCTCATGCCCAAGGCCGACCTGGCAAAGGCCCTCCTCGACCGCGTCCTGATGAGCCACCAAGAACAGGGCTGAGGATTCCCTGCAGCACGACACGCGGCCACGCGTCGCTGCGCTGCTTCTCCTTGCCTTCGGCCCGGCCGAAAAGCTCCCATCCTCTTCCCCCTTACCTCTTTCCACTCGATGAAAACCCTTCTCCGCGAGCTACGAATCATTATCGAGCACGAGCGCGCGCTCCGCGGAGACTTCCTGCCTCTAACACCGGCGACCGCAACGGACGAGCCCTCGCCCTCTTCGGAAACGAACACCGAGGACTCGTCGTCCCCGACGTCCGATGCCGAGTCTTTATCCTCCTCCACCCTCCCTGACGACTCGGCATCTACTTCCGAGGATGCCGACGAGTTTCCGTCGTCAACGACTTCTTCCGACGATTCCTCCACCGATGAACCCATGCCCAATCGAGACCTTTTCGGCAATCAGGTCGATCCCACCGAGGACCCATCGCTCCCCCCCTGGAAGCGCGTCGAGTCGCTCATCCCCGACGACGCGTCCTACAAAGACGCCGAGACCTTAGAGGAGGTGGAGCAGTCCCTCGCCGACACCGTGCTCGTCCCCATCGACGAGGAGCGCGAGAATCCGGTCTTCGGCGTCGGCGACCCGGAGGCCGACCTCATCATCATCGGCGAGGCACCCGGGCGCGACGAGGACAAAGAGGGCGAGCCGTTCGTGGGCCGGGCCGGGAAGCTCCTCGACAAGATCCTCGACGCCATCGACTTCGAGCGCGAGGAGGTGTACATCACCAACATTTTGAAGAGCCGGCCGCCACGAAACCGGAATCCGAAGGCGGCGGAGATCGACGCCCACCTCCCCATCCTCTACAAGCAAATCGGGCTCATCCGGCCCAAGATCATCCTCGCCGTCGGCAAGGTGGCCGGCAACACACTGCTGGACCGCAGCTCGTCGCTCTCCAATCTGCGGGATCAGGAGCACGACTTCTACGGCATCCCCCTGATGGTGACCTACCACCCGGCGGCGCTGCTCCGTAACTCCCAGTGGAAGCGGCCCACGTGGGAGGACGTGAAGCTGCTCCGCACCCGCTACGATCAGCTGACGGACGAAACTTGACGGGCCCCGTATCGGTCTTCTTTTCGGAGACGATGCCCCTGTTCGGTACTCCTTCGAGGCGGGTGCTGCGCGCCTCTCGGCCCAAGTCCTCACCGCTGTTCATGGCTGATAGCGACGATTCGCAACGACTCAATATCGACGAGTCTTCCCGCTCGTCCTACCCCCTTGAAAAGATGCGAGGCGGCCAGGGGAAGCAGCAACGGGAACAGGCCGAGGCGGTCCACGAGCAGTCCGGTCGCGTGCCGCCCCAGGCCGTCGACGTGGAGAAGTCGGTGCTCGGCGCCATGCTCATCGAGCGGGAGGCCATTCCGCAGGTCATCGAGATCCTTCCGCCGGAGGCCTTCTACGACGGCAAGCATCAGAAAATCTACGAGGCCGTCCAGGACCTCTTCGAGCGGGGCAATCCGGTCGATCTCGTCACGCTAACCGAGGAGCTCCGGCGCCGCGACCAGCTCGAAGACATTGGCGGCGCCTACTACCTGACCGATCTCACTACGGAGGTCGCCTCGGCCGCCAACGTGGAGTACCACTCCCGCATAATCGCGGAGAAGTCGCTGCTCCGCAAGATGATCGAGACGATGACGACGGTTGTGCGCAAGGCGTACGACCCGGGAGCCGACGCCTTTGAGCTGCTCGACGAGGCGGAGAGCAAGATCTTCCGGATCTCGGACAACCAGCTCCGCAAGGCCGCCGCGCCGATGAACGAGGTGGTGAAGGACACCCTGGAGCGCCTCGAAACCATCCACGACCAGGACACCGGCATCACGGGTGTACCCAGCGGCTTCCCAAAGCTCGACGACCTGACGAGCGGGTGGCAGGACTCCGACCTCATCATCATCGCGGCGAGGCCCTCCATGGGCAAAACTGCATTTTCTTTGGCATCTGCCCAAAACGCTGCGACACACCCTGAGCGGTCCACGGGCGTAGCGGTCTTCTCGCTGGAGATGGGCGCGCAGCAGCTCGCCCAGCGCATGCTCACCTCGCAGGCCCGCGTGGACGCCCACAAGGCGCGCACGGGCCGCATGAAAGACGACGACTGGCATCGACTGGCCCGGGCGGCCGGTAGCCTCAGCGAGGCGGAGATTTACATTGACGACACGCCGGGGCTGAGCGTGCTGGAGCTGCGCGCCAAGTGCCGCCGCCTAAAGGCCGAGCACGACCTCGGCCTCGTGGTGGTCGACTATCTGCAGCTCATGCAGGCCTCCGGGGCCAATCTGCGGAGCGGCGCCAACCGCGAGCAGGAGATTGCCCACATCTCGCGCTCGCTGAAGGGGCTTGCCAAGGAGCTGGACATCCCTGTCATCGCCCTCTCCCAGCTCAACCGCGCTGTCGAAAACCGCGGGGGCGACAAGCGGCCCCAGCTCTCGGACCTGAGAGAGAGCGGCTCGATCGAGCAGGATGCTGACGTCGTGGCATTCATCTATCGCGCTGAGCGCTACGGAATTACGGTCGACGAGCAGGGCAACTCCACCGAGGGCATCGCCGAGATCATCGTGGGCAAGCAGCGGAACGGACCTATTGGCAGCGTCGAGCTCGCCTTCGTGAAGCAGTACGCCCGCTTCGAGCCGCTCACCCAGTACGATGAGCCGGGGGGCGGCCTGCCGCAGGGCGATGGCTCGGCGCCCATGGGGCCGGCCCCCAGCGGCGACGGGGACGGCGGCAACTCTTTCGAAGACGATGCGCCCTTCTGAGTTTGGAGCGCGGATTGCGGAGTTTGGAACAGCACCCGAGCTTCCGACGAATCCGCGTCCAAAAATCCGAATCCAAACTAAAAAGCGCCGCTGTGCCGATTGCTGTCGGCAGCAGGGCGCTTGTTTAGCGATTATGGAGGTGACGGGCGGATTCGAACCGCCGTAGGAGGCTTTGCAGGCCTCTGCCTGACCACTCGGCCACGTCACCGAAATCCGTCTCGGTATTGCAATGGGGAGATTCCCCGTCGAGTTCCGTTTTCCGGGATCAGGGTTCCCGGACCAGAAAGCACGCCCGGCAGGATTCGAACCTGCGGCCTGCAGATTAGAAGTCTGCTGCTCTATCCAGCTGAGCTACGGGCGCAGGTCGAGTCTCGGGACAGGGTCGCGCTGATGAATTTTTAGGCGAAGCGGTCGGGGCGGCCGGATTTGAACCGGCGACCTCCTGCTCCCAAAGCAGGTGCGCTAACCGGACTGCGCCACGCCCCGCGCGGAGGAGAGAGTAGAACGGAAGATCGTTCAGGTCAGCTCCTTGGCCTCCTCCAGTTCTTCTTCGACGTCGTCGAGGGGGACGATCTTCTGACGAAAGCCGTAGTTGCCATCCTCTTTCTCTTCGGCAACGATGAGCTTCGCCATCTTGCGCGAGGCCGGTCCGTTGCTCTGATTTGCCATGGCTTATTTTTTCTCTCGATGAAGGGTGTGCTTCTGAAGGACGGGGTTGTATTTCATGAGCTCGATGCGGTCGGAGGTGTTCTTCCGGTTTTTCGTCGTGTGGTAGCGCGACGTGCCCGGCTCCTCCGTGCACTCGAGTGTAATCTGAACGCGGTCACCTGTGGCCATCGTGCTGGGGATTGGTTATTCCTGTCATCCTATCTCTTTGAAAGAAGTGCTACTGCGGCGGGGCTCGGGAGAGGCCCCTCGGTCTGTGCCTACACGTCGTAGCCCTGCTTCCGAGCCTCCTGCAAGACCGCCTGAATGCCCTTCTTGTTGATCGTCTTCAGGGTCTTGGAGGACACCTTCAGCGTGACGTGGCAGTCCTGAGAGGGAATGTAAAACCGCTTCTCGTGCAGGTTGCGCTTGAAGCGGCGGTTGGTTTTCTGGTTAGAGTCCGACACGCTGTTTCCCGTGACGGGCCCTTCGCCCGTGAGGTCGTCTTTGCGAGACATGGTGTTTTTTGGAATTAGTTCGCTCCCAACGTGATCACTTTCCGGCGGCATGTGAGGACGTGCACGCCAGATCGACGGGGTTGAAGAACAAGATCCGGGGCTTTGTTTGTGAAGACGGCGCAAGTTCACCGCCTTCTCCCGAAAAGTCCTCCAACTTCTTTTCGGCCTGTTGACTAATGACCGTTTCCCGATGGGGTTCCCC
The DNA here is from genome assembly GCA_003022565.1 of Bacteroidetes bacterium QS_3_64_15. Taxonomy (GTDB): domain Bacteria; phylum Bacteroidota; class Rhodothermia; order Rhodothermales; family Salinibacteraceae; genus Salinibacter. Next base: position 37,620 of record PXTN01000131.1, read on the forward strand.
CCGGCAGGTGCGGCGTGATCCCCGGCGTCAGAAACTCGAATAGCGTGTCGCCCCGCAGGCCGAGGCGAAGTGTCTCGAGCGGGACGACCTCTTCGGGGTGAATGTTGCCGAGGTTGACATTGGCCCCCTGGTGCTTGATTAGCCACGCCTGTTGCGTCTTATTTGGGGCTTCGAAAATGATGTCTTGCGGATCCAACCGGGCGAGGATCTCGTCGACGAGCCCGGTACGCACCTCTCCATTCGGACGGAAGAGGCCGGCCGTTCCCGCCTCCCGCGACTCGGCGGTAACCTTCCAGCTCCCCGCCTTCAGCTCCGCCTGCATGAACTCCACCCAGCGGTACGGCGCCATCACGTCGCTTGCATCCTTCGAGCCTACTTCGCTTAGAACAGTAAAGTCCTTCGCAAAGAGCTCGATGAATGCCAGCTTGTCTTCATGCTCCATCGAGACGGCGCCGGCGGAAATCTCGACGTGGTGCACGCCCAAGTCGTCGAGCAGGCGGCGATACTCATCCACCTGGTCGCGCAGAAAGTAGGCCTCGAAGAGCGTCCCCCCGAAGAAGAAGGGAATGCCCGCGTCCCGGTAGACGTCCAGTTTTTTCTCCAGGTTGGCCGTGACGGCGGCCGTCCCCCAGCCGAGCTTGGCGACGTCAATGATGTGGGCTGCCACGTCGAGTACATCTCCGACCTCTCGGGGGGACAGACCCTTGTCCAGCACGTGGGTAAGTCCCTGTTCGCGGGGCTTCTCGGGTCGGTCGGGGAGACCGATAAGGTCAAAAGCGTCGTTGAGCATGGGGGCGGGCGGAACGGCTGACGAGGTCGACAGGCACCGGAGGGTATTGTACGGGAGCCAAGCGGGGACCGGTCCGGCCTGGTACGGCAGACAGACTCACGCGTCCAGGTGCACGGCCCGGGCGGGCTCGATGGCAGCGGCCCGGGCCGCCGGGTACAGCGACGCGAGAACGCAGAGCCCAAAGGCCGCAGTGGCGACGAGAACGACATCGAGAGGCTGGACCGCAACGGGATAGGCATCAATGAGAAACGACTCGGCCTGGGCCATGGGCACCACTTTGTAGTACTTCTGGAGGAAGACGAGACCGAGGCCCAGAATCAGCCCACACCCGGTCCCCACCGCTCCGATGAGCGATCCCTCGAACAGAAAGATGCGACGCACGTCCGTCTGAGAGACGCCCATCGCCTGGAGCGCCCCGATGTCGCCCCGCTTTTCGATGACGACCATTGTGAGGGAGCCGACGATGTTGAACGCCGCTACGATGACGATGAGGCCAAGAATCGCCGAGGCGCCCCACTTCTCCAGCCGCATCACGTCGTAGAGCGACTTTTGGAGGTCGTACCACGTCCGCACGGTGTAGCGATCCGCGTCCAACTTCTGCTGGAGGGCCGCCTTCACGGCTCCGGCCCGTTCCAGATCGTCGAGGCGAAGGTCGATCCCCGTTACGCGACCGTCCGTGCGAAACAGCTGCTGGGCCTCGGATAGAGACACGAAGACGCGCTTCTCCTCCGAGGCCCCCCGTACTTGAAAGAGGCCCCGCACCTCGAACCGCCGGACGGGGGGACGCCCGAACACGTTCGTTAGCGTTTGCTCGATGGCAGGGGCCGACAGAAGCCCAACCCTGTCTGCCGACTGCGCTCCCCGTCCCGGAATGGTCCCCATCCGGCGTCCCAACGTCCGGTTCAGCACGATGCCAGGAGTCTCGTCCGCATTCGGCCTTAGATCGAAGGTGCCCACGGCCATCGTGGGCGCGGCGCTTTCCATCATTGAAGGGTCGACGCCCCGAACGCGAATCACCTGATTGGATCCACTCGCGTCACGCCTCAGGAGGAGGGCCTTGCCTTCCACGTAAGGGGCTGCCGCCGTGACGTGTCTCGTCTCTCGGGCAATCCGGAGGAGCGAGTCGACATCGGCCACGCCCTGGCCCTGCGCGCTCACGACCCGGACGTGCGGGTCGAGCGAGACGAGGAGGTCCCGCACCACGTCGTAGAACCCGTTCATCACCGAGAGGACGACAATGAGGGCCGCCACGCCGAGGGTCACGCCCGTCATCGAAATGCCGGTAATGATTGAAATGAGAGAAACCTCCCGGCGGCTCGCCAGATAACGCCGGGCAATCTGAAACCGGTAGTCCACGGCGGGCGTCGTCTATCGAGCGTCAGGCATCGGGCCGGAGGAGATAGGGTCTCTTGACGTAGAAACTGCTATTCTGCGCTCTCCAGCATTGGCTCCGGCGTCGAAAAGGCACCCTCCGGAGCCGTGCTGGGCAGTGCAAGCGCGTTCGTGAGGAGCGCCCGGTCGGCGTCCACGGCTTCTTTCCGCACGGAGAGGTGGACGGTTCCGGCAGGGGCCTGCAGTTCCTCGTACTGAGTCCAATCATAGAAGTGAGGCGGATCGTCTTCAGACATGCCTTGCAGGTGGTAGGCCCACCGCTCGAGTCGGCCCGTCTCCGTCGACACGTACAGCCAGTAGCGGTCGCCCGGGGTTGGACCCACGTCGTCGAACGTCAGCTTGAGGACATCGTGCTCGGCGGTTGACGAGTCGGGCAGGTACGTGCGGTTCACACCCGTGTCGAACACCTTCAGTGGGGAGAGCACCCAGTACGTGTCGTTGACGAACCGGTCGTGGGCTTGCTCACGGGCCGTTTCCCCGGCCGAGCCGGTCAACTCTGCCCCGTTGAGGTACACGGTCCCGGCCAGCTGACCGTCCTGCACCGTCCGGGCATCGACGAGGGCAACGTACGACGAGTCGGGACCGGTGGACCACTCCATGCGGTACTCGCCCGTGGTTCGATCCCAGAAGTGACGTGCAATGGTTTCCCTTCCGTCCGGCGTCTCGATGCCAAAGTTAAACCGGAGATACGGAGCCGAGGCCCATGCATCGGCCCCGTGGGCCTGGAGGAGACGATAAGCCACCGAGTCGGCGCGGGTCTCGGGGGCAATCGTATCGGTAGGGACGGCAGCTGTGTCGCCTTCGGACTCTGAGGCTGTATCACCCTCGGACTCTGAGCCCGACGTGCATCCGACGAGCCCCCCACCTCCGACGAGGAGAATGGCAGTCAGTATAGAGCGAAAATAGGGCATGGAAAGACGTCATCGGTGGAAAAGGATGTGTCTTTCTAACATACGGAGTGCAGCGCAGAAGTGCAGATCCCAGCGATCGGTCGGATTTTTCGATTTTACGGGTCCGGTGCGTAGCCTCCGCACGTGCATAGCCCCAAACGCTCACACGTTGAACCGGAACTTCATTACGTCGCCGTCCTCCACCATGTAGTCTTTCCCTTCCGTCCGGAGAAGTCCGGCCTCTCGGGCCGCAGCCTCGGAGCCTGCCTCGTCAAAGTCCGAAAAGTGGATCGTCTCGGCCTTGATGAAGCCCTCCTCGAAGTCGCTGTGGACCTTTCCGGCGGCCTGGGGCGCGAGCGTGCCCTCTTCGATGGTCCAGGCATAGGCTCCCTTCTCGTCCGCCGTAAAGAAGGTAATGAGGTCGAGCTCGTCGTACGCGGCGTGGATGAGACGTTCGAGGCCGGGTCGGGGTAGGCCCGCGTCCTCCAGAAAGAGCTGGCGTTCTTCCGGATCGAGCTCGGCCACTTGGGCTTCGAGCTCCGCAGACATGACGACGACCTGGGTTTCTCCCTCCTCCGCAACGGCACGGAGCTGGTCGACGTGCTCGCTGCCGGTAGGCAAGTCCTCCTCCCCCACGTTGGCGACGTACAGGACCGGCTTGTCGGTCAGGAGAAACAACTCCGACAGCGGGTGGAGCGGCTGGTCCGCGCTGCTGGCCTCGAAGGACCGCGCCCAGTTCCCGTCGCTCAGGTGATCGCGGAGACGCTCGAACACCTCCAGCTCCTCGGCGGCCTCCTGGTCCCCCTTCTTCGCGGCGGTCTCCACTTTTTCAATCCGCGTCTCGACCGTCTCCAGGTCTTTCAGGAGAAGCTCGGTGTTGATCACGTCCACGTCGCGCACCGGATCGACCGTGCCCGCTACGTGCGCCACCTCGTCGTCCTCGAAGCAGCGCACGACGTGAATGATGGCATCCACTTCGCGGATGTTGGCGAGAAACTGATTGCCCAGCCCTTCGCCCTTGGCGGCGCCCTCCACGAGGCCAGCAATGTCGACGAACTCGATGGTGGTAGGAGTCGTCTCGGGGGAGCCGGCCAGCTCGGCGACGCGCGGGAGCCGCTCGTCCGGGACGGGCACAACCCCCACGTTGGGATCGACCGTGCAGAACGGATAGTTGTCGGCCTCGGCCCCGGCGTTGCTCAGCGCATTGAAGATCGTGGATTTGCCGACGTTGGGGAGCCCGACGAGGCCGCACTGCAGCGACATGAACGTGGTTGGTCCCTACGAAAAACGACGCGACCGGGGTGTATAGAGCGTTCGACGGCCTTGTTCCCCCGCTGGTACAGCATCAGAGTTCGTTCTGAGGGCGAGCATCTTTTCCGTTACTTCTTTTCCGCCGTGATGCGTGAAGACGTGATGCGTAAGGGAAGCGGCGCCTCACGGCTCACGCTTCACGCATCACTTCTCACGCTTGGCGAACTGCTAGTCCGAGTACGGCACGTCAATGAATTCCCGTTCGGGGAGGTAGACGGCCGTGAGCCGCCCCATGCCCGGCTTCATATGGTAGACGCAGCCGGTGTCGATGAGGATGAGCTTCTCGCGGTTGATGGGGTCCGGGCGGGGCGTGTGGCCGCACACCACCGGTTTTCCCCAGGCCACCTCCGACGCGTCTAGGTGCCCGCGCTCCCAAAGAAGCACGTCTTCGTCCTTCTGATCCAGGTTTTCCTCGATCCTGAGGCCGGGCTTCAGTCCCGCGTGCACGAACAGGAAGTCCTCCGTTTCATGGTAGAGCTTCGTCTCACGGACGAACTCGGCGTGGGAGTCAGGAATTTTAATTTCAGAGCGATCCTCGTCCTTGAGGTAGCTCTGGAGCGTGGAGACGCCGCCGTTCATGCGCCAGAGGCTAAACGCTCCGGAGTCGAGATACTCGATCATCATCGCCTCGTGATTGCCCCGGAGAAAGGTACAGGGCACGTCCTCCCGGAGGTCTAAGAGCCGGTCGATGACGCCCTTCGAGTCGGGGCCGCGGTCGATGTAATCGCCCACGAACAGGAGATGGTCGTCCGGCGACGGGTCGATCCGGGCGAGAAGCGCGTCGAATGACTGCGGGCATCCGTGAATGTCGCCGATTGCTATGAGGCCCATCGCATGTGCCCTGCCTTGCGGGAGTGAGAAGAGAGAACGGACGCCGACCGGTCATGAGTGGAATTTGGCCCGGGGTCAATATTGCCGGTTTGCAACGAGAATCGCAACTCAGGAGGTATCGGCCCGCTCGCGGATGGCGTCCATGCCGATCAGGCCGCGCCCCGATTTGTTGAGGCGTCCCTGATCGTGAAGGTCGAGGAGGATTGCGTCGATCACGCCGTTCACGAAGGTGCCGCTCCGCGGGGTGCTGTACTTCTTCGCGATCTCAATGGCTTCGTCGACCGACACCTTGGGGGGGATCTCTTCGAATTTCAGAAGCTCCGTGGCGGCCATCCGGAGGAGGGAGCGGTCGATGACGGCAATGCGGTGGATCTCCCAGTTCTTTGCGTGCTTCTCGATAACCTCGTCGGTCTCCGCCCTCGTGTCAAGCGTCGCGTGGAAAAGGCGCTCCGCAAAGTCGCAGGTAGGGGGATCGTCTTCGAGCGGCGCCTTAATCAGCGTGTGGGTGATCTGATCGGGGTTCCCGTCGGCCTGCTCATGCGCGTAAAGCGCCTTCATGACGTGCTCGCGGGCTTCGCGCCGGGTACTCATGGTGGAGCGGCCGTTCGGGGTTTTGGGATCGCAATCCTGCTGGGGTACTTGTGTGGAGGCGGCTCTTATTTCTGATGGCGGAGGCAGGTTCGGGGACGGGCTCGGATTCCTGTAATTTTGGATTTCAGGGATGGCCGGTTCGAGGTTTCGCGGGGGACGTTAGACTTCGGTGGGAGAACGTGTCTTCCGATCCCATCTGTTCTCCCCAATGAGGGTTCGACACGTGCGTCCCGATTCGTCCATCCACTGGTCCGCGTATCCGGCGCTCCTTATCGCAGGTGCGTTTGTGCTCGGGATCGTGGGAGAATCCGTGCTCGGGTCCGGAACCGTGTCTCTGTGGCTTGGCGGAGCTGCGGTGGGATTGGGGGCGTTCGTCGGGGTTCAGTGGTGGAACCGAACGCGACTCGTGACGCTCGCTCCCCTCGGGCGAATTGCCGCAGTGGTGCTGATCGTGGGATGCGCCGGAGGGGCGCGACACGCCATGTACCGAGCACCTTCGCCCAGGGGACTGGCCCCGGCGGCTAAAGCGAGTGAGGAGACGATAGCCCTTCAGGGAGTTGTAGCGGATGCCCCGGAGCGAACCGAGACAGCGACGCGCTTTGCCCTGTCGGTCGATACGCTCTTTGGAAAGCGGGATACTGTTGCCGTGGAGGGCCGAACGCGAGTTACGCTCCAGCCTTCCCCCTGGGCCGAGGACGTTGGGCCGTTCCCCGAGGTTCGGCAGGGAGATGTCGTCCGGCTTCGGGGATTTTTGCAGTCCGCACCGGGGCTCCGAAACCCGGGCGGGTTCGACTACGGCGCGTACCTGGCTCGTCGGGGGATCTGCTGCACGATGTACGTGGGAGAGCCGGATCGCGTGAGCGTTCGGGGAGAGCGGCGGGGGATCCTGGGAACGACCCTCATCACCGTTCGGGAGTACGTCCGTCGTCAGATCGGTCGGTACGTGCCCAGCGACGGGGGACGCGCCGTCCTGCGTGCCCTTCTTCTCGGAGATCGGAGCCGCGTGACGGATGCCCAGCGCGATCGCTTCGCCAAAACGGGCCTCATGCACCTCCTTGCGGTCTCCGGACTCCACGTCTTCCTCGTGGGGATGGTGCTCTATGCCCTGCTGCGCCCCCTGCTGATGCGCTTTCGACTGCGGTGGCGAACAGTCGAGGGGACGAGAGTCGTTCTCACGGTTGTCGTTTTGGGGTTCTACATGCTGCTCACGGGAGGCCGCCCGTCGGTCGTCCGGGCCGTGATTATGGCGACTCTCTTCATCGGGGGAATTTTCTTCCAGCGGTCGGCCCATCCCCTGAACACGCTTGGCGTGGCGGCTCTCGTCCTGTTGGCGGTGCGCCCACCGGCCCTGTTCGATGTGGGCTTCCAGTTGTCCATGGCGGCCGTGGCGGGCATTGTGACCCTCAATTCCCGCTTCCTGGAGGCGGTGCCGGGCCGGTATCGGGACTCTGAAATGACAGAGTGGTTCATCTCCACGGGGACGGTGTCCGCAGCCGCAATTCTGGGAACGGCGCCGATTCTGCTCTACCACTTTGGATGGGTGTCTGCCGCCGGGCTTCTGCTCAACATGACTGGCATTCCGTGTACAGGACTGGCACTCTCGGCAGCGATCCTCATGACGACGACGGGAGGGCTCTGGACCGTTGCCGGAGCCGCCTTCGGCAGTGCGGCGGATCTGTTTGTGCAGGGACTTCTTGCAACGTCCCGCTACGGGGCAGAGTGGTTTTCCTGGGCAGGCCTTCGGATGGCCGTTCCGAATCCGTGGGTGGTTGGAGCCCTCGGTGCGGGCCTCGTCGCCCTGGCGCAGTGGCCGCGGCCGCGCAACCGGTGGCGGTGGATCATTGTGGGACTTCTTCTTGCAACGGTGTCGGTTTGGGGGAGGTCTATCGGGCGGGATGCGGGACCGACCCTCGATGTCGTATTCTTCGATGTCGGTCAGGGAGGCGCGACCCTGATCACCACGCCAGCGAATCGTCGTGTGCTGGTGGATGCGGGTCCGCGCTCGCCGGGAGGAAGTGCGGCGGAGTTCGCGATTCTTCCGTACCTGGAGCGATGGGCCATCCATCGGCTGGACGCCGTGGTGATTACGCACCCCGACGAGGATCACCTCGGAGGGCTGCCAACCCTTTTGAGGGAGGTGTCGGTGGGACGGGTCGTCCACAATGGCCGACCGGCCGACACGGAGCTGTATGCCGAGACGCAGCGCCTGCTCGACCGGAAGAGAGTTCCGCAGCGACCGGTTCATCGGGGAGATACAATTGCCGTCGGTCCGGCCGTGCGGGTTCAGGTCCTGTCGCCTCCTCGGCATCCATCGCGCCGGGGAATCAATGGAGATAATGATTCCTCCGTGGTCCTTCGCCTAGAGTATGGCAGCGTGGATCTGCTATTTCCCGGGGACGTCGAGGGTGCCGCCGAACAAGACCTGGTGCGGACGTACGGCGGGCAGCTGAGAAGCCGAGTGGTGAAGATTCCCCATCACGGGTCGACGACGAGCAGCACCTCGGACTTCGTGCGTGCGGTCTCTGGGGCGGAAGAGAGGTCCCACGCTGTAGTGAGCGTGGGGCAGGGCGAGCAGTACGACCTGCCCAGCGCGAAGATTCTGTCCCGATGGAGGAGTCATGGAATGGATGTCCACAGCACAGCGCGTAGCGGGGCCGTGTGGACGCGGACGGACGGAAAAGAGGTGTGGCAGGTGGATTGGAGATGAGGTCCAGACGTGCGTGAGAGTCTTTTGCGGAATGGCGGTGCCGTAGAAGAGCCTCTATTCCTCGGGAAGGCACGTATTCCTCTCCTCGAATAGCCCCGGTTCTCGATCGGTATACCTGAGTATATCGAAACAGGACTGGCTAGTCCTCGGTATATCGGTTCCCGACGGAGATATGAGTGGCTGGTCAAGTTATCCACAGGCACTAGTATGAATAGGGCACCCTTTGATTTTTGAAAAGATATGGTTGTTGTTGTTAGTCGTGTGGAAATGTGGATAACGGAGTCGCCCACATTGAATCGGTCTCGGTGTGGACAATTCCCGTGGTGGTCCACGGGGTTTTCCACAAGGGGTTCGCGGTTGAAAGCCGGTATGCGGCCCTGAGGGCTGATTTAGGGGTTGTTTTCCACGTTTCCACAGTAATCCACAGTGCAACGCAGGGATTGAGGGGTGCGGTTGTGAACAGTCATCCACGGTGTGTAAAAGGCGGGGATGGCTGTGGATATCCTGCAGAGTTGTCCACGAGCCCCCGCGGCGGAATTTTGATCCACAGGTTATCCAGATGTTATGCCCCACTTATCCACGGGTTATCCACAATCCTGTGGACAAGTGAAATTCTGGGCAGGGAAGAGACACTGGAGCGGGGAGCGATATACTGGACAGGAAGATGCGGTCATGCCTGACCCACGCTCCGCGGCTCGATCGGGACGGGGAAGGCTACTCCTCCTCCGTAACCGTGAAGAGGCGGTAGACACAGAATGCCGCGATGAGAGCAGGCCACAGCGCCGCCACCCAGTCTCCCGACTGCAGGCGAACCACCGTGAGGGACGCGCCGAAGATGGCAATGAGAGCGTAGATGGTCTGGAAGATCAGGGGGCCGGACATGCCACGCGTTTGGGAGATGAGTCGGACAGAGGGGGCTCCGTTCGGCGGCTGGTGGAGGAATCAGAGCGGAGAACGCCCGGGGCCGCACCGGCCTCTAAGTCGTCGTTCCCGGCTTCCCCGTAGCTAGGCCTTGGCGTCGATCAGTTCCATGAGAAGGGGTGTGAGCCGGTCGGCGGCGATCTGGGACAGGTTCTCCCCAACCCCCTCAGGAAGTTCGATGGAGGTTTGCTCCACGAGATCGAGGCCGTATCCGGCCAGTCCGATGCGCTTGCGGGGATTGTTGGTGAGCAGTCGGAGCCTGCGGATCCCGAGGTCTCGGAGAATCTGGCACCCGATGCCGTAATCGCGGTGGTCCATGTCGAGGGACACGTCGGCCGGGGTCGGGTCGTTCTGGTGCTGCTGGCGCTCCAGGGCTCGGAGCTTTGAGAGAAGGCCCTGGCCATGATTGCTCTGCATCATGTACAGGATGGCGCCCTTCCCCTCATGTTCTACCCGGAGGAGGGCCTCAGCAAGCTGCTCGCTGTAGTCTTCGCGCCGCGCCGCCAGCACGTCCCCGAGCACGTTCTGGGAGTGAACGCGCACGAGCACGGGCTCGTCCTCGGCCCACTCGCCCTTGAGGAGGGCCAGGTGGACGTCGCCGGTGAGGGTTTCCTGGTAGGCCACCACCCGGAACGCGCCGAACGCCGTATCGAGTTGCACCTCAGCCTCCCGCTCGATGAGGCGCTCGTTCTGCATCCGGTACGCAATCAGGTCCTGGATCGTGATGAGGGGCATATCCAGGGCCTGCGCCCGCTCCCGAAGCTGGGGGACCCGGGCCATGGTCCCGTCCTCGCTCATGATTTCGACGAGGGCGCCGGCCGGTTCGAAGCCCGCGAGCCGCGCGAGGTCCACGGCCGCTTCGGTGTGGCCAGCCCGGCGCAGCACTCCGCCGGTACGGGCGCGGAGGGGAAACACGTGGCCGGGTCGTGCGAAGTCGTAGGACGAGGCTCCGGGATCGGCCAGGGCGCGAATGGTGGTTGCCCGGTCGGTCGCCGAAATGCCCGTGCTCGTGCCCTGCCGGTAATCGACCGAGACCGTGAACGGAGTGTTGTAGAGCGAGGAGTTCGACTCGACCATCAGATCGAGGTCGAGCTCGTCGGCTCGCTCAGGCGTGATGGCCGCACAGAGCAGACCGCGGCCCTCCTTCGTCATAAAGTTGACGAGGTCGGCCGTCATCGCTTCGGCGGCCCCGATGAAGTCGCCCTCGTTCTCGCGGTCCTCGTCGTCCACGACGATGGCGAGGCCTCCGGACCGGAGGGTGGAGAGGGCCTCTTCGATCGAGTCGAACGCCGCCTCGGACGGTGATGTCGGGGGATTCGTTGGGGGGTTCATGGCAGTAGGAGCGACCCCTCTCGCAACGTTCAATCCCGGAACGAACGAAGAACGCAAAGGGGCCGCTATTCCTCGTCGTTGGCGAGGTTCGCGATTGAGTCCTTATCGAAGCGAAGCCGCGTGCCTTTGCTGTCGACCTGGGCCAGAACGCTGTTCTCGTCGATCGTCTGAACGGTACCATGGATGCCGCCCACGGTCACGATTTTGTCGCCCTGCTCCAGGTTGTCCACCATCTCCTGATGTTCCTCCTCCCGCTTCTGCTGGGGGCGATAAATGAAGAAGTAAAAGACCCCGATGATGAGCACGAGCGGAAGCAAGAGACCAGCAAATCCTCCTCCGCCACTGCCGGATTGTCCGACGAGAAGCACCGGATCGAGGGCGGAAAGAAGCGAGGCAAGCATGGTGGGCGACAGTCAGGAGGTCAAAATTCAGGGAGGAAAAGCGGCGAAGGCACGACCAGCGGCGCCGCTCGTTCCGGGCAAAATCATATCCGAAGGCAGAGGACCGGTTCGGGCGGGCGTTGGCTATGGCAGACACAAAAAGAAAAGGGCAAGCGACCCGCAGCGCGCCGCTGCGACCTCCTACCGCTGCTGCCTTCCGGCCCTGACGGGGTTCAGAGGGAGCTGGCCGTGCGGGACTTGCCCTTGTTCGGTGTGGGGAATCCCCACGAAATGTCGGACCGTGTGAGACGCCACGGATCCTTGACAGTTCCATCTGGGGGGCGTTTCCCACCTGAAGATGCCGTCAAGCACGCGGGCAGGAGGATTGTAAGCCGGCACCGGTGGCCTGAGAAGGCGTGTAACCGAAAGGTGATTGAGAGATTAGAGATCGCGGCTCTTACTTCGTATACTTCCGTCGATCTCTCCTCCATCCCCCGTTCTTCAAAGCTCCCTCGTTCGATCGGAAACAGAACGATGAACCGGATCCCCCACGCTGCAGAACACGATCTTCCCGCAGCCGAGCCCGAGGCGGCGCAGCACCTGCTGGCCCGCCTGGAGGCCCAGGAAGCGACGATTGGGGTCGTCGGGCTCGGGTACGTGGGGCTTCCCCTCGCCGTTGAGTATGCCGGGGCCGGCTTCGACACGATCGGGATCGAGCTCGACGAACAGCGTATTTGCCGCCTCAATGCAGGTGAGAATTATGTCGACGACGTCGATGATTCGGCGGTCTGCGCCCTCGTCGAAGACGGGCCGCTTCGAATCGAAGGGACCTTTGAGCGCGGGGCGGACGTCGACGTGTTCTTCGTCTGCGTCCCCACCCCTGTCACTGATACGAAGGACCCGGATCTTACCTACGTCGAATCGGCCGCCGACTCCATTGCCGAGCACCTCCGTCCGGGCCGACTTGTCGTCCTAAAGAGCACGACGTACCCCGGCACGACCGAGGACGTGGTGCTCCCCCGTCTGCAAGACGCCGCTGAAGACCGTGGGCTGGCGGTGGGACAGGACTACTTTCTGGCGTACAGCCCGGAGCGCATCGATCCGGGCAACGCCTCGTACGAGACGGGCGACATCCCGGTGGTAACGGGGGCGGTGACCGAGCCCGGCACCACCGTTGCGGAGACGGCGATGCGAATGATTAGTGCGGACGTGCACGTCGTTTCGAACCCAAAGGTGGCGGAGATGGAGAAGCTGCTGGAAAACATCTTCCGCTCCGTGAACGTCGCGCTCGTCAACGAACTCGCACAGCTCTGCGATCGTACCGGGGGGGTGTCGATGTGGGAGGTGATCGACGCCGCGTCGACGAAGCCATTCGGGTTTATGCCCTTCTATCCGGGTCCGGGCCTCGGGGGACACTGCATCCCAATCGATCCCCACTTCCTGTCCTGGATGGCGCGCAAGTACGACTTCGAGACGAGCTTTATCACGCTGGCGGCCCGTGTGAACGAAGGGATGCCGTACTATGCGGTGGAGGCCATCGTGGAGGCCATCGCGCAGCAGCCCGTGCGACTTTCGGACGCGGAGGTCCTCATTCTCGGCGTGGCCTACAAGGGAAACGTGAGCGACACGCGTCACTCGCCCGCCGAGCGCGTGATTCGACTGCTAAAGGAGAAGGAGGTCGAGAACGTGCACTACTGCGATCCGCACGTTCCGTCGTACAGCGTGAAGCTTGAGAACGGGGAGACCGAGACGATTCCCTCTGTGGAGCTCACGCCAGAGGCCCTTCAACGCTGCAATGTGGCCGTCGTCGTCACCGCTCACGACGACTACGACGCGGAGGCCATCGCTCGCCACGCCCCTCACATCGTTGACACGCGGAATGCCCTCAGTGACATCGACGATCCGGACCTGCGACAGAAGATTACGCTCCTGGGGGGCGGCAAACAATCGAACGGGGACCCGTGGTAGCGCCCCGGCGCCTGTGGTGCCCTCCATCCGCCGGGCCGGTACCCTTCCAGAAGCGGAGGCGTGCGACGGACTACAGTTCCTTCTCGAGTAATCCTATGATTTCGTCGTAGCTCTCCTGGGCGGCGGACTCGTCGCCGGAGCGAATCGCCTCAGTCACACACGTCTCCAGGTGGTTCCGGGTGATGGCCCGCCCCACGGACTTGAGGGCCTGCTGCACCGAGTGGATCTGGTCGAGGATGTCCCCACAGTAGCGGTCCTCCTCTACCATTCGCTTGAGGCCTTGGATCTGGCCTTCGATGCGGCTGAGGCGGGAGGTAATGTCATCACGGTCGGCGTCGCTGATCGGCATGGGAACGGGAGGGGTATGAGAAGGCTCATATGGGTCCTCTGCTGGTCGGTCCGAAGGCTCCGGTCGTTCCGCCCGCGGCACCCGCCCCGGTTTCTGCAACACAAATCAGCAGGCCCCACGGCCGGGAAGCGAGCGGGGGAACAGCCCTCTGAATACGGGGTCCCCCTACTTTCCCTGGAGGGGGTTGTTTCTGCGAGCAGCTTCCAAGACAGGGGGATGGGAGCAGGGTCGGAGTCGCTTCCGGCGAATCATGTCCCGCTGAAGGGAAGTCCCTTCCAGATATTTTGGAAGGTCGAGTCTTTCCCGTTTCGGCAGGATCCCAATCCTTTCACCGAAAGATTGCGGAGTCCCTTTTTGTTCACCACGGTGGTCCTTTTATTCTATTGGTAGCGCATCCCATCCTCTGCCGCCGACTGTGATTCCGTTCCATGCCTGCCCCTCCCAAAACGCCCACGCTCGCTCCCTCAATTATCGCGGCCGATCCCGGGCGATTTGCCGCCTGTGCCGATGAAGTCCTCAGGGCCGGTCCCAATTGGCTTCACGTCGACATTATGGACGGCCATTTCGTCCCCAACATTACCATCGGCCCCGACGTAGTGCGGGCCCTCCGGCCCGTGGTCAACGAGCACGACGCTCGGCTCGACGTGCACCTCATGATCGAGGAGCCGCAGAACTACATCAGCGACTTTGCCGACGCGGGAGCCGACACTCTCACGGTCCACGTGGAGGCGTGTCCGCACCTCCACCGGGTGGCCCAGCAGATCCGGGCCACGGGCTGTGACGTAGGCGTTGCCGTTAATCCCGCCACCCCTCTCGGGTACCTCGACGGCATTTTGCCCTTCGTCGACCTCACGCTCGTCATGTCGGTCAATCCGGGCTTTAGTGGACAACGCTTTATTCCGGAGTCCACGGCGAAAGTTCAGCGCCTACGTCGTCAGCTCAACGCCCTCGGCTCCAGCGCCCACCTGGAGATCGACGGGGGGGTGTCGCCCAGCAACGCCATGGAGCTCATTCGGGCCGGGGCCGACGTGCTAGTGGCCGGCAGCGCCGTGTTTGGAGGCGACCAGTCGGTGGCGCAAAACATTGAGGCGCTGCGGAGCGCCCTGACGCTCAAGGTGTGACCTAAGTGGGACGAGTGGGGAGGCGCGGCTATGAGGGGACGCTGTGTCCATCGGACTCCGCGCGGGCATCGAGCACGGCATCGATCCCCTCCTCGTGAGCGGTCTCCAGTTGTTTCTTTTCGCGGCGCCAGAAAATAAATAGGGCAATTCCCATTACGATGGCCAGAAAGCCGCTGCCGTACTGCATCACCTTGAAAGCGCTGGCGGAGTATGAGTTGGAGTCGGGGTTGAACTGCGCGCAGGCGAGGAAGGCCTTGTCGATGGCATTGCCGACGGAGCCGTTCGAGGCCTCGACGAGGGCCGTCCGCAGATCGCCCGAAGCGGGGTCGAGCGTCGTGAAGTATCGGGTAATGGTGCCGGAGCCGCTGAGAAACACGATTGTCGCAGGATGGGCATATTGATTCTCCTTGTCCGGGAGGGGCTTGTAGCGAAAGCCAATCGAGTCGGCCAGCGTCTGGATGGCGTCCTGCCCGCCGGTCAGGAAGTGCCAGCCGTCGAGCGTCGTCTCCGGCTCTTCCAGGTAGGTGGCATAGCGCTGCTGGGCCTTGCGGGCGATCTTGGGACCCTCCTCGGGGCTGATGTCAACGGTCAGCACCTCGAATTTGTCGCCCGCCGTCCACGACAGGCCGCTCAACGACTCGGCGAACTTCTGAAGCTGAACTTGGCATAGCTGTGGGCAGCGGTGGTAGTTTAGGGTAAGCATCACCGGGGTCGACCCGTCGAAGTACTGAGCGAGGCGAACCGGATCGCCCTGCTCGTCCCGAAACGAGAGATCCTTTGGAATTGTCGCCTCAAGGTTCTGGTCGACGCCCACGTTTTCAAGATGCTCCGGCGTCTGGTTGGCCCGCTGGGCGTGGGCCATCGGCGAAACGTTCCCGGCCCAGATGAGGACGAGGGCCACCGCTGTTCCGATCTGCAAAAGAGAGCGGACCCGACAATCCGCCCCGAACAGACGCGTGCGACTCATAAAATTTCCGGGTTGAGACGAAGAGTACTGCGCTTTGTTTGAACCCGGCACCGCCCTGAAAGTTTGGACGTGGTTCCCGGGGCGCCAGGTGCGCCGGTTCCCGCCCGAGCAATCAGGACTTATCCGGAGCAGCGTTCGGGATCTTCAGTGCCGCGGAGATGTTGGCACGCTCGACCATTCCTTTTCACGTCGACTCCTTCGCCGCATGACCATTCTCGTGACCGGCGGCGCCGGGTTCATCGGCTCCCACGTCGCTGACGCGCTTCTCGCCGAGGGGCATGAGGTCCACGTCCTCGACAATCTTTCTACGGGTCGTCGCTGGAAGGTGCCCGAGGCTGCGCCCCTCTTCGAGCACGACATTCGCTCCGACGGGGCCGCCGCCCTCGTTGCCGAGCACGAGTACGACTGCCTCGTCCACCACGCCGCACAGATGGACGTGCGGAAATCGGTGGAGAACCCGGGCTTCGACGCTGACGTCAACATCCGGGGGCTCCTCAACCTGATGGAGGTCGGCATCGACCACGGCCTCCAGAAAGTGGTGCTTGCCTCCACGGGCGGGGCCATTTACGGCGAGCCCGAGTACACGCCCCAGGACGAGGAGCATTCACTCCGGCCCGTTTCGCCGTACGGTGTGGCCAAACTGGCGTCCGAGAAGTATCTCTACTACTACCAGACGCAGTACGACGTCGCCACGGTGGCCCTGCGTTACGCCAACATTTACGGCCCCCGGCAAAATCCGCACGGGGAAGCGGGGGTCGTGGCCATCTTCACGAGGGAGATGCTCGGGGGCGGGCAGCCGGTCATCAACGGCCCCGGCGAGCAGACCCGCGACTACGTGTACGTGGGCGACGTGGTGCGGGCCAACCTCGCGGCGCTGACTCATAATGGCAGCGGGGTGTTCAACGTAGGCACCGGCCGGGAGACTAGCGTCAACGAGCTATTTCGCATGCTCCGCGCGGAGACGGGGACCAACGTCGACGAGACGCACGGGCCGGCAAAGCCGGGGGAGCAGGAGCGAAGTGTGCTCGGCTACAGGAAGGCGGACCACGAGCTCGGGTGGGCGCCACAGGTCCCGATCGAGGAGGGACTGGCCCGCACGGTCGAATGGTTCCGCTCGCGGTATACGGCTGAAGCAACCTGAAGGGCCGACGGGTTCAGCCCCCCTGAATCCCCTTGCGGGGGCGAGATCGCCGAATTTCATCGTTTGGTCGCACTCCGACAGTGTGGGTTGACCGCGGAAGCGCTGCCTTTACGTGCAACGACCGCGGGCCGAAGGCTTTCGGCCGGCAGACCGCCGATGAACGCCGAGAAACCGCCGTCTGCGGTCCGCCGTCGGTCGTTTTTCCGAAGGGAACGCAGTCCTGAGATTTCAACTCACAGGATTGAAATGCTACCCATCGTTTAGCGACCGGGTGGGCACCGCCACATCTGATCTCTGCGATACGGGGAAACAGTCCTCCAGTGCCGAATCTCCCGGAAATGTAAAGCGAGGTTGGAACACGATGAAGGACGACATTGATCTCCGCGCCGCCGGGCCTTACTATTTCCAGGCGTTCCAGACATCGCAAACGTCTCGCCCTCTGAGTTCTTTTTCAGTTTGCCCAACTGATGCATGCCGACGCCCACCTCCGAGCTCCGGACCGTTATCGATCGCCTCCCGTTTTCGGTCGACGACACCGACGCTGCCAATGATGCCTTTCGGCGGTGGGTGAAGGGGAACGACCCGGACGCTAAGCGCCTCGTGGATCTCTGGACGTACTGTTACGTCTGCCGGTACTTTCTGTCCAAGTCAACGAAAGGCACGTTCGACAGCACTTCCGACGCCGACGAGCTTACCACGCGGACCTACCGCAAAGTTGAGAGAAACCGCGACAGCGTCCGAAATCCAGACCGCTACACCAACTGGGTAAGCGTGGTCTGCAAGAACACGTTTCTCAATTATAGGCGTCGCACTCAGTTCTCTGAGTCGATCGAAGAAGAGGAGGGCCCTACACTCACCTCCGACGAGGGGCATTCCGTAGCGGAGATCGGATTCGTGCGCGAAGCGTTCAACGAGGCCATCGAAGGACTTCCGCCATACCTGCAGGAACCGGCCCGGCGCTACTTTCTCGAAGACCAGGAGTTCGAAGAAATTAGTGAGGCGATTGGCAAGCCGGTAGCGACCGTGCGGACCTATAAGCATAAGGCCGTAAAGCAACTTCGCACTGACGACCGACTCCAAGAGTACGTAGAACGACCGGATTTCGGGAACTGACACTCCCCCCTGGATTCAGAAAGGACCGGTCCGACTGGGAGGCACTGGCCGACTCAAGGCCAGCAGTTCTCCTGTCGGTCTTGGACCCTCCTTGACCCTCCTTGGAGAAGTCGATGCGGATCTTCCGTCCCGTATAGTCGCACGACTTACCACTCATGAACGACATCGAAGAGCAAATTCTCTCGTATCCTCATCTCTCTGCGGAGGAGCAGCGCGAGGTTGAAGCGTACGTCGAGTCGAATCCAGAGTGGGCCTCCCTCCTTCGGGATGTCCGCTCCATCGAGGCGCTTTCTGCAAGTGCGCAGACTGACCTTCCGTCCGATCCCCTTCTTGCCACCTACGTGACGGTTCGGCACCTCCATCCAGAGGAAGACGTGCCGCCCGGGCTGGACACGGCCTTCTCGAAGCTCGAGACCCGCATCGAGCGCGACGCATCGCTTCGGCAGAAGGTCGATGCGGCCCAGCGCCGACTGCGCGAGGCTGAGGCGGCCATCGATCCCGTGTCGCACTTCGAGGCACTGACGGAGCATACGCTCGAGAAAGAGACGGAACCGGAACCGGTCCAGCACACGGAGCCAGCGTCGACCGAGAGTCCGGGCACGGCCCCGTCGCCGCTGGAGGTCTTCCTGGATCTCCCGCGGCTCGCGCGGTGGGGGGCAGTGGTGGCCGTCGTACTGGTGGGGACGTACGGGGCCCTGTACGGCGTGAGTCAGGTCACGCAGTCGACCCTCGATCGCCTCGCCGCCGTGGAGGTCAGTGATCAGGTCGTCGAAAACTACGCCACCACCGAACTGCGCGGCGCTCAACCAGAGACCGACACGGCGTCGGTCGACGACCAATATCTGGAGGCGCTTTCCGCGCTTCGGGAAGCACGGAGCTCCACGTTAGGACTCTTCCCCCGATACGACCCCGGACGGCTCGAACAGGCGAAGCAGGGCCTGAATCGGGTGCTGGAGCAGGTCGAGCCCGGCTCCTTTCTGGCCCTAGAGGCGCACTTCTATCTCGGCAAAATTGCCCTTGCGCAGGAAGAGGTCGACGCCGCCCGGCGTCACTTCAAGACGGTCGTGCGGAGGGAGGGTCGGCGGACGGACGAGGCATATGAGATCCTGAAGACGATTCAGCAGGAATACGGCAGGAGACGTGAGTAGGGGGGCGCCGATTCGTCCGCTCTGCGCAGGATGCGTGTGGGCGGATGGGAAAGGGGGAAAGGGAGTGTTGGAGAGCGGGAGCGTGGGTGCACGAGCGATTTTGCTTTCAGCATTCGCGATCGTGCCTACTGCTGCGTCAGTCGTCATTCTTTGTGTAGAAGCGATCTCAAAATCCCGGCAGCATGTCGTTCCGAGCGAAGTCGAGACACGAGCTTAGCGACTGACGAAGTGAACCTCCTCAAAACGAGCAGATGCTCTCGGGGAGATCCCTCCGCGTTGGTCGGGATGACGAGGCACGGAGGGGATTTTGAGATCGTGGCTTCCACCTAAACAGTCAGGTCTGACGCGGCACTATACTCTCCATACCCGCGCCCTTTCCCCCATTCCCCCATTTTCTTTCTCCCGTTCTCCCATGCCCAACCACGGCTCGGGAATCATGCGTAGGTGTTGAGCATCACCGGCATGATGAGCATGAGGATGTCCTCGTCCTCGGCATCCTCGCGTGGCAGAACAATGCCGGCGCGGTTGGGAGAGCTGAGCTCGAAGACCATCTCGTCGCACTCGACGTTACTGAGCACTTCGGTGAGGTACTCCGAGTTGAACCCGATCTCCATCGCCTCACTGTCATGGTCGCAGTGGATGGTCTCCTCGGCTTCGCTGGAGCGCTCTACGTCTTCGGCCGAGATGGTCACCGTGTCGGCCGTGATGTCAAGCCGGATCTGGTTCGTCATGCTGGAGGAGTAGAGCCCGACGCGCTTGACGGCGTTGAGCATGTCCTCACGGTTAACGACGAGGTGGCGATCGTTCCCGTCCGGAATGACGGACTGGTAGTTCGGGTACGTCTCGTCGATCAGCCGGGCGAGCACGCGGGAGTTTTCGAATTCGAAGCTCACGTAACTCTCGTCCACCCGAATGGTACAGATCTCGTCGTCCTCCACGATTCGGCCTGCGAGCTTCGTGGCCTTCTCCGGCACAATGAAGTCGGCGGAGGTGTTGGCCCGAAGCTCGGGAAGGGTGAGTTTCACGAGCCGGTGCCCGTCCGTGGCGACCACAGAGGTCGAATCCTCACCGACCTGAAAGTACACTCCCATCATGGCGGGGCGCAGGGCATCCTGGCTCACGGCGAAGGCGGTCTTGTCGATCGTGCGGCCTAGCAGTCCGCCTTCGACGTTGATCTCGTGCTGTTCCTCCAGCTCCGGCAGCTCAGGATAGTCCGACCCGTCGTGGCCCACCATCTTGTAATGGCCCTGGTCGGTCTCCATCCGGATCTCGAAGTCGCTGTCCGCCGTGAACTCGATGGGCAGGTCCGGCAGCGCGCGCAGGGTGTCGATCAGGCGCTGGGCCGGCACCGCGATGGGGGTGCTCTCCGGCGTGCCGTTCGTTTCGAACTGAACGGGCACCGTCTGAATGATCGAGATCTCGAGGTCGGTGGCGCTCAGGCGCAGCGTGTCCCCGTCGCGCTCGAAGAGAATGCACTCCAAGATGGGCATCGTGCTCTTCGACGGAACGGCGCCCTTGACGGTGTTGAGCGCCTCGAGAAGGTCGGCGCTTGAAGCGGTGAATTTCATGGGTGTAGGCGCGTTGCAGAAAGGAACAGTCGAAGTTTAGTGGGCTCCATATTAAAGTAAACGGACGCACAAATTCATGCGCAACCTATACGGGGGGGAACGACGGAAGATTCAGAGCTGCGGGTGCGTGGTTGCTGAGCCGATCATGGGGAGCGAAAGATCGAGGCCTGCTACGTCGACGCCTCCCATGATGACTTCGGCCGTGTGACCCAGGCGCTCAGAAACTGGGCGCCCGTCGGCGCGTAGCCCAAACGCTGCCCCAAATGCACTCGCCCGCCTGTTTCAGAACGAACGTCCTTGGCCTTGCGTAAGCGGGGTGCCGGGCGCAAGCGGGGTGCCGGCAGACCGTCCCAGATCACCAGCCCCTTCCTCCCGATCACCGTTCCTCCCCGCCCCTGGTCGACACCTGCTCGCGAAATCGGCGATGTCGGGTCGTTTCCATCCTTGCCGCTCGGGCTTGAAGGCTCGTGGGCGCCGGTTTTCTTTTCAGTCGGCCGGGTCGGAGTCTACGACAGCTTGTTGCTTTCCGAACAGCATCACGCGTGCAGAGTGGACCACCGCCACCGCATCGAGCACCCTCTCCAAAAGGGGAGCAACCCGCTCACGGCTCAGTAGTAGATGCAAAGCAGGGCGCTTAGTCGACTCCGAAATACAGGATCGGTCAGGCCGTCGTGGAGGCCTGCGAGGTGGCGGCCTTGCGCTTGAGGGCCGAGAGCCAGCGCGTGATGTCGATGTCCTTGGGGCACGACTCGTTGCAGTTGAAGATGGTGTAGCATTTCCAGAGGCCGTCCGGCGAGTCGACCACGTCGAGCCGCTCTTCCACCCCGTCGTCGCGGCTGTCAAAGGTGTAGCGGTAGGCCTTCAGCATGGCCGCAGGACCGAGGTAATCCGGATCGGCCCAGGTGGAGGGGCAGGCGTGCGTGCAGGCCCCGCACATGATGCACTTCGTGGCGTCTTCGATCATGGCGTGCTCCTCCGGGCTCTGCTCGTACTCGCGTTCGGGCTCGGGCCCATCGGTGATGAGCCACGGCTTCACGTCGCGGTACTTCTCGAAGAAGCGGCTTTGGTCAATGATCAAGTCCTTGATCACCGGAGCCGAGGGGAGCGGGGCGAACGTGATGGTGTCTCCGTCGCCGTCTGCCAGGTCCTGCACAAGCACGGAGCAGGCGAGCTTGTTCTCGCCGTTGATCTGCATCGCGTCCGAGCCGCAGATGCCGTGCGCGCAGCTCTTTCGCAGCGACAGGGTGCCGTCGATGTGCCACTTTACGTGGAGCAGCAGCGAGAGGGCGCTGTCGAGCGGTTCAGCCGGCACCTCGTACGATTCCCAATGCGGCTCGTCGTCCTCGTCGGGATTGTATCGCTTGATCTCGATGTTTAACTGCATAGCAAGTATGGATGTGTGGAGGTTCGTACGTGTGGAAGTATGGACGATGCCTCGCGTCCATACATTCGTGCTTCCATCCTTCCACACTTAGTAGCTTCTTTCCTTGGGCTCGAACCGGGTGATGACGACCTCCTTATCACTGAACTCGTAGGTGCCGTTGCAGTCGCTGTGGAAAAGCGTGTGCTTGAGCCAGTCCTCATCGTTTCGCTCCTCGTAGTCTTCTCGAGAGTGCGCCCCGCGGCTCTCCGTGCGGTGCCGGGCCCCCGCCGCGATGGCCTCGGCGTAGTCGACCATGAAGCCGACCTCCACCGCGTCCATCAAGTCGGTGTTGAAGCGCTTACCCTTGTCCTCCACGACGACGTTTTCGGCGCGCTTGCGAAGGCCGTGAAGGTGGTCGAGGGCCGTGGAAAGCGTGTCGTCGTTGCGGAAGACGCTGACGTTCTCCATCATCGTCTCCTGCAGCTCCGTCCGTACGTTGACGATCGGCTCGCCCTCGTCGCGCGTGGTGGAGAGCAGGTCGTCGAGCAGGTCGCGCGTGTCCTGCTCCGGCTCGTCGGGCAGCGGCGCGTGCTCCTTGCCCTGGCGCACCTGCTTGGCCATCTCGATGCCGGTGCGCCGCCCCATTACCACGAGCTCCAGCAGGGCATTGGTGCCGAGGCGGTTGGCCCCGTGGATGCTCACGCATGCGCACTCGCCGACGGCGTACAGACCCGGAACGTACTCCCCCCGTTCGCCCATCTCCACGTGGCCGTCCTCGTTGGCCGGAATGCCGCCCATCGCGTAGTGGCAGGTGGGCACTACCGGAATGGGCTCCTCCTTCGGATCCACGCCCATGTAGGTGCGCGAGAACTCGGTGACCTCCGGTAGCTTCTCGTCGAGAATTGAGTGTTCGAGGTGCGTGAGGTCGAGGTGCACGTAGTTTTTGCCCTGGACCCCGCGGCCCTCGCGGATCTCCTTGTAGATGCACTGGCTCACCAGGTCGCGCGGGGCGAGGTCCTTCACTGTCGGCGCGTAGCGCTCCATGAAGCGCTCACCTTCCGAGTTGCGCAGGATGCCCCCCTCGCCGCGGGCGCCCTCGGTGATGAGGATGCCGAGGCGGTAGAGGCCCGTGGGGTGGAACTGGACGAACTCCATGTCCTCCAGCGGGATGCCGTTGCGCAGCATGATGCCCATGCCGTCGCCCGTGCCCGCGTGGGCGTTCGAGGTGGTCTCGAAGGCGCGGCCGTACCCGCCGGTGGCGAAGCAGACCTGCTTGGCGTGGAACGTGTGGATTTCGCCGGTGAGGATCTCGTAGGCCACCACGCCCGCGCACTCCCCGTCCTCGGTCATGATGAGGTCGAGGACCTGAAACTCGTCGTAGAAGCGCACGCCCTGCTTCGTGCACTGGTCGTAGAGGGTGTGCAGGATGGTGTGGCCGGTGCGGTCGGCGGCGTGGCAGGAGCGCTTCACGGGCGCCTCGCCAAAGTTGCGCGTGTGCCCGCCGAACCGCCGCTGCGAAATCGTGCCCTCCTCATTGCGGCTGAAGGGCACGCCGTAGTGCTCCAGCTCCACGATGGTGCGGGGGGCGTCCTTGCAGAGCGCCTCGATGGCGTCCTGGTCGCCCACGTAATCGCTGCCCTTTACCGTGTCGAAGGCGTGCCAGAGCCAGTGGTCCTCCTCCTCGTTGCCCAGGGCCGCAGCGATGCCGCCCTGCGCCGCCCCTGTGTGGGAGCGGAGCGGGTGCAGCTTCGAAACAACCCCCACGTCGGCCCCCCCCTCCCGGGCGTAGAGCGCAGCCATCAATCCGGCCCCGCCCGCCCCAACAACGACGACGTCGTGGTCAAAAGTCATGGTGCGTGATGCGTGATGAGTGATGCGTGATGAGTGATACGTGACAAGTGAGACGTGAGAGTAAAAGTCCTACTGTGAGCTGTTTAGCAGTCTCACGTATCACGATTCACGTTTCACGTCCGGTAGTCAGAAGCAGCCCTGTCCGAAATACCCTCCTCTTTCAGAGAATGTCTCGTCACCACCCGGCCGTAATCACCGAATACAAGCCGAGGATGAGCAATCCGAGGGCCACCGTCCATGAGAGCGCACGGGCCACCAGACGTCCCATCGGATTGCGGATGTAGTCGGTCATCACGTTGTTGAGGCCGTAAAAGCCGTGGTGGAGCGCCACGACGAGGAAGAGGATGTTGAATCCCTTCCACAGCACCGCGTAAACCGGATCGGCCAGCCGTTGCATCACCACCTGGTACGGCGTTGCCTCCGCACTGGAGCCCATGCGGGCCTCCACGCCTTCTTCCGCCTCCTCCGGATAGTCCGGCATTTCACCCTTCTCTGTCACCACCTCGTGGGTCACCGAGGCGGCCTGGTGGTCGTAATGCTGCACCCAGAAGTGGGTGATCAGGAAGAAAATCAGAAAGGTGCCCGTGATGCGATGCAGGAACCAGTTGAGCGCGTTGGTTTGAGAAGCAGCCATGGCGAGAAACCGTGGAGTGAGCGAGGCGTCGAGGGCAGAGGAGGGAACACGCTAGAGGAACAGCGTCGGCATCGAGCCGGGCCCGAAGGCCCATTCCCCGAGCGCGTACAGCGACGGCCAGCCGCCCACCAGGATGATGACCGCCGTCACCGCCCCGAGGGTCCAGAACAGCTTCTTCTGCTTGGGGCTCCAGCCCAAAAAGTCGATGAGCACGATCCGGAGGCCGTTCATCGCGTGGTACGCCACGGCCACCAGTAGGGCGAACTCGCCCACCTTATAGATGGGGCTGTGGTACTTGGCGATGAGCGCGTTGAAGGTCTCCGGGTCGGTCAGCGCTGTCAGGCCCCAGATGTGGATGATGAGATAGACGACAAGTCCCACCCCGGTAAGGCGGTGCATCATCCACGCGAACATGCCGGTGCGAATGCGGTAGCGCTGGAACCGGCGTTCTTGCTGGGCAGTCGCATCCGTCTTCGAGGCGGTTGCCGTGGGACGTTCTTCGGTGTCAACGGCCATAGGACTGTAGAGGTCGTGGCGAAGCGATACTACCAGAGAGGGCTGAGGCGCACGCAATGCGCAGCACTCCGTTCCGTGCGGAGGTGATCTGTTTCGGAAACCGAACAGGGCTTATCGCTCCTCGACCGGAACCACGGTTCGGTTGCGGGCCCCCACGTACTGGGCGCGCGGCCGGATTAGGCGGTTGTCGGCCCACTGCTCCAGGAGATGGGCCGTCCAGCCGGCCGTGCGGCTCAGGGCGAAGATCGTGGTGAACAGTTCGGGATCGAGGCCAAGCTGGTAGTAGGTGGAGCCGCTGAAGAAATCGACGTTGGGATCGATGCCCACCTCCTCCTCCATCGTCTCGTGGATGGCAGTGGTGTACTTGTACCATTTCATCTCGCCCGCCTCTTCGCTCAGCTCCTTCACCATGTCGCGCAGGATGGCGGCTCGGGGATCCATGGTGTTGTACACGCGGTGCCCGAAGCCCATGATGCGCTCCCCGTCGGCGAGGCGCTCCCGCACGTACTCGGCCGGGTCAGCGCCTCTCTCGTCCACTTCCATCAGCATGCGCATCACCTCTTGGTTGGCCCCACCGTGCAGCGGCCCCTTGAGGGCGCCGATGGCCCCCGACACCGCCGAGTACATGTCCGCAAGGGTGGAGCCGATAACGCGGCTGGTGAACGTCGAGGCGTTCAGGCCGTGGTCGGCGTGCAGCACGAGGCAGACGTCAAACGTCTTCTCCGCCGCCTCGCCCGGCTCTTCCCCGTTGAGCATGTAGAGGAAGTTATGCGCCATCGATTCACGATCGAGGGGATCGACCGGGTCCTTCCCCTTCCGGAGCCGGGCAAAGGCGGCGATGATCGTCGGGATCTGTGCCAGGATGCGGTCGGCCTTCCGATGGTTAGCGGCTTCCTCCATCGTGTCGGCCTCGTCGCCGTAAAGCCCCAGGGCCGACACTGCCGTGCGCAGGACCGCCATGGGGTGGGCATCGTCGGGCGTGTTGCGCAGGAGATCCAGCACCGGGGCCGGCAGGACTCGCTCGCTGCGCAGGTGCGCCGTAAAGTCGTCAAGGTCGTCCTGAGTGGGCAGCTCGCCGTGCCGAAGCAAGTAGACGACCTCCTCGAAGGTGGCGTGCTCGGCCAGGTCGTGGATGTTGTATCCCCGATAGACGAGCTCTCCCTTGTCTCCATCGATCGAGGAAAGCTCGGATTCGAGGGCAATCACGCCTTCGAGGCCCCGTGCTTTGATGGGCGCTTCGTCGGTTGTCAGTTCTGTTACAGTTTCTTGGTCAGCCATATCGGGTAGAATGTATGTGAGCCGAAGTGCGTCGTGGAGTGGCGGTGGAAGCGAGTCGACAGTCCCCAAGCGGCTGGGACTGCGGGAAGGGTGAGACGGATGTTCACGGAAGGACCTGTGGCATCGTCGTGGATTTTGTCTTGGAGGGGCCTCGGGGGCGTCGGCCCGGCCCCTTCGACAGCGCTTCCGCATAGAACCAAAAGGGTCGCGTGAGCGCGGGTTTCACTTCAGCCGTGAGTTCTTCTTTGAGTCTATTCCATCACACAAGATGTGGGCGAGACGTGCCCGCGAATTTTGATTTAAGGGGTGCAGGGACTGGGTATTGATGGACTGATCGCCGCCGGGATCATCTGAGCGGGGGAAACAATACCTTAAACAACAGAGAACGTCCGCCGGGTCGTCCCGGTGGGCGTGAGGGATGCCGATCTGATTTCCGCGAGCGGCCGCGAATGTGCCGCTCGTCGGCCGAGATCGGAGCGTACGGACGTGCGGGCCGATCGCTCTGCATGGCAGATGCGCGGTCTGCGCTTCCGTCGCGCTGCTGACGTCTCCTCGGCTCCGTAGTGGGCATCCCCCTCATTCAACGGCCCCCGACATGTTCGGGGCAGCCTCCTTGTTCGAACCTTTGCTCACGAGTCAATTCGTGTCCGAGCACCCGGCGCCGGCACAGGACGCGCCGACGCATCGCACAGCGATGCCCTGCGGTCGGTCGTTGCACGACGGCGGCCCGCCGTCCTGGTGGTAGTTCCGTTCGGTTCCCTCGTTGTTGTTCCTTTTGACTGATGCCGCGAGTTGTCCGTTGGACCCATAGCTGCCAGCCGGCCCGGGGGCAGGCACACCCCAACCCTACGTATGTCCAAAGAAATTGTCTTCAACGTCGGCACACAGCAGACACGCATCGCCATCGTCGAAGATGGCAAGCTCGTTGAACTGTACATCGAGAATGCCGAGCACAAGCGCACGATCGGCAACTTGTACCTTGGGCGGATCCGCAAGGTGATGCCCAGCATCCAGGCGGCGTTCGTGGACGTGGGGCAGGAGCAGGATGCGTTCCTCCACTTCTCAGACCTGTCCGACAACCTGCCCTACCTGCTCGACTTCCTCGGTCTCGAAGAGCCGCACGTCGCGGACATCGACGTGCCGAAGGGGAGAAAAGACTGGGACAAGCGCCCCTCCGACATCCTGAATCGAGGCCAGACCATCCTCGTCCAGATTACCAAGGAGCCCATCTCGAACAAGGGCAGCCGCATCTCGACGGACATCTCCCTGGCTGGGCGCTTCCTGGTGCTGGTGCCTCTCCAGAACTACGTCGCCGTCTCGCGCAAAATTACCAACGACGACGAGCGGCGCCGTCTCGAGTCGCTGGCCAGCAGCCTCGTGCCCGATGGGGTCGGCGTAATCGTGCGCACCGTGGCTCAGGACCGCGACGCCAAGTCGCTGGACAAGGACATGAAACTCTTGATGGAGCGGTGGCGCCGGGTCGAGAAGCGCCTCAAGGAAAAGCCGAGCCCTCCGGCGCTGGTGCACGAGGACGTGGACATGGCCTCCTCCATCGTCCGCGACGAGTTTTCGGAGGAGTACAACCGCATTCTGGTGGATCACGAGGGGCTCTACCACAGCATCCAGAGCTACGTCCGCGCCGTGGCCCCGCAGCTGGTGGAGCGCGTGGAGCTGCACGAGAGCGGCCAGCCGGTCTTCGAGGCCGTCGGCATCCAGCACGGGGCCGACCGCGCGTTCAAGGACCGCGTGGAGCTGCCGTCCGGCGGCTACCTCTTCATTGAGAAGACGGAGGCGATGCACGTCGTTGACGTGAACTCGGGCCGCTCGGGGAAGGGCAAGTCCCAGGCCGAAAACTCGCTCAACGTGAACCTGGAGGCGGCCCGCGTCATTGCCCGTCAAATCCGCCTCCGCGACCTCGGCGGCATCATCGTCGTCGACTTCATCGACCTGTACGACGAGGACGATAAGAAGAAAGTCTACGACGAGCTCAAGAAGGGCTTCGAGGAAGACCGGGCGGTGACGAAGGTGCTGCCCATGAGCGACTTTGGTCTCGTCGAGATTACCCGCCAGCGGCTGCGTCCCAGCATCACGACGACCTTCTCCTCGGCCAACGGAGCGCCCTCCGACGAGGAGGACGGTGAGGCAGACACAGACGCGCTCCGCCAGGCCGAGCGTGAGATTCAACGCCTGGAGGAAGAGGTGAAACAGCGCGAACAGGAGGTCGAGCGTCTCAAGGAGGAAGACGACACTCCGGACGAGGAGGTCGAGGCCCTTCGCCAGAAAATTCAGTCGCTCGAGTCCGAGCTTGAGGCGGCCCGGACCCAGCAACAGACCACGAACGAGACCGACGCGCCCGCCTCCTCCAAGCCTCCGGCGGACTTGGAGGACGGAGCCACTCCGGATGAGCTCGTGGAGGAGATCGAGCAATGGGTCGTGGAGCACAGGGACACACACCGGTCCGTCACGCTTCGAGTTCATCCCTTCGTTGCCGCGTTTTTGCGACGGCCGGTGCCCACGCACCCGACCCGCTGGTTCATGGACCACCTCGTGCGAGTGCACCTCGACGACGATGCGGACGTGCCGCCCCACACCTTCCGGGTCGTCGACGCCCAGTCCGGCGAACCGCTGCCGGAGTCGCCGTAACGTTGGGAAGGAGCGCGTAGGAGTGGAGAGCGTGGGTGTGAAGGGGGCGGAGAAGCGCGGGGGATGAAGAAACAACTGTGTGGTCCCTCGGGATGAAAAGGGACCGCGTTTCTTTTGGAGTGTGAGCATGTTGTATGAACACCGCTGCCATCATTGAGGAACTCAGAGGGGTTGCGCACCGGCTTGGCATTGAGGTACGAGCGGAGCCCGGCAACTTTCGTGGGGGGCGCTGTGTCGTGGAGGGAGAAGAGATTATTATGCTCAACGAGAACGACCTGCCCGAAACGCAACTGGTCGTGCTGGCCAAGGCCCTTCGGGAGGCGCCTCTCGATACCATCTACTTGAAGCCGGCGGTGCGCCGGGCCCTTGAAGAGGCCTGGGCCGAGGACGCGTCGGCGGAGGCATCGCATGACGACTAACGCAACCCCCGCCACGGACATCTCTCCGATTGACCGGCACGCCCGAACGCCCTCCCTCTCCGTAACCCTGCTGGGCACGGGCACTTCCACCGGCATCCCCGTCCTCGGCTGCGACTGTGACGTCTGCACCTCCGACGACCCGCGCGACACGCGCACTCGATGCGCCTGCTACGTGCGCGTGGGAGGGATGGGCCTTCTCATCGACACGGGACCGGACTTCCGGCAGCAGGCGTTGCGGGAAGGCGTTGAGCGCATCGACGCGGTCTGCTACACCCACCACCACTTCGACCACGTCGTCGGCATCGACGACCTGCGGCCCTTCTTCTTCGAGAACAAGCGGGCCCTCCCGTGCTACGCCCACGCTACCACGGCGGCGCGCCTGCGTCGCAACTACGACTACATCGTGGGGGACGACCCCTATCCCGGCGCCGCCAACCTCGACGTGAAGGTGGTGGAGGGGCCCTTCGCGGTGCCGAGCCGGTACGACGATGCCGCCCCGGTCCCCGTCGATCCCATCCGGCTCCGCCACGGCGACATGCCGGTCTACGGCTACCGCCTGGGCCGCTTCGCGTACCTGACGGACGCGAGCGCCATCCCCGAGGCGAGTGTCGCCCAGCTACAGGGCATCGACGTGCTCGTCCTCGACGCGCTCCGTCCCGAGCCGCACCCCACGCACTTCTCGTTCGAGGAGGCGGTCGCGGCGGCCCGCCGGATCGGGGCGCGGGAGACGTACTTCGTGCACATGACGCACGCCGTGCGCCACGCCGAGGCAGAGGCCGCCCTGCCCGACGACGTCCACCTCGCTCACGACGGACTCACCGTAGAGGTGCCGGCCTACGACCCCGCGGCGTAGATGGCCGGCCGATTGCATGTTGGCTCTGGTCGAGCACCCGCAGTTCGTCTCTCTTCAGTAAAAGGCCCCGAGCAGAACGCCGTACAAGAAATGCGCGACCAAGGTGATCACCGGGGTGCTGCGCCCGTAGTTTATCCCCAAGAAGCCGGGCGGCTCAAGCTGACGCGTAGGCGTGGGGCCGTGGTGCTTGCTCGCCATGCGCGGATGGAGGTCCGGCATCATTGGCATAACGACGGTCAGGATGAACAGGCCGTGGAAGACGCCGAGCAGTCCCCCAAGCCACCCCGTGGCCCACTGCCAGCTCTCAAAGACCAGCGCGTACAGAAGCGCAAAGCCCACCCCAAAGGCAATGTGGAGCGTGAACCCAAGCCCCATGGCCCGGCCCCGGTGAGATGTGATCATGCTCCCCACCATGAACGGGAGGCTTATCCGCGACCAGCCCATCCCCTGTCCTAGCGCCATTAAGAGCGTAAGGACCCCTGTGGCAAAGAGGCCCCAGAGCAGAGCCTCGCCGACGTGAAGGTCGAGAGCAAGAAGCATGGGGGTAAATCGAGCGGCAATCCGAAAATCAGAGGCAATATCGACGACCGGAACTCACCATCCATGGGACCGAGTGCTCCGATGGAATGAATGAGCATTGACAATGTAGCAGGGCTTTGTTGAAGGAAGGGGGTGTATGTTCAGGGTCAGTTGAAACTCGACACGGAAAGAAGCTCTTTCTCAGCACACGACCGGTCAATCTCAAACCGAGAGAAGACCCCTGTCATGGACTCTCAACATAGCACCGACGCCGAAGAGACGCCAACTGCCGAGACGCTGCAAGAGGTTCTCGACAGCCCGATCGACACGGAGCTTCATCTGATCCAGCATCAAGCAGAGATGGCCGCCTTCCGGCCGAGGAGATCTTTGAGGGGGAAGGCGGGCACGCCTCTGTTCTTCAGCTAGACGTTCTCCGCGAAACCCATACTGAACGATGCCTCAATCCTTTCCTGCAGAGGTCCCCTTCCATCAGACGCTCGCCGACCATAGCGGACAGCCCGTCACTCTTTACCCCGAATCTTTTCAGAAGCGTGATGACCGCTGGTACGGCCTCGTGCAGACCGGTACTCGCAAGAAGCTCATCGTTCTAGGCGGGGCCGCGGCTCCGTTCGAGTCTGAGAGCACGCTCCAACACACTGGTAAGACCCTCCACCTCTGTCCGCTAACCCCGGCAAACGCCGAGACGCTGCGGCACCAGTTCCCGTGGACCGCTCCGGTTCCCCTCGGCAAAACGTCCGCCCTCGGATGTGGGGATCGTCTCGGCATCGCATCTCCGGGACACA